>CADBLM010000224.1 GCA_902795445.1 uncultured Bacteroidia bacterium | reverse complement strand
TTCATCCGCGACATCGGCAAGCACATCACCGTCAACTATATGATGGCCAAGGATTCGGTCAAGAAACGCCTGTCCCGCGATTCTTCGGAGGGCATGTCTTTCACCGAATTCAGTTACCAACTGCTGCAGGGCTATGATTTCCTCTATCTCTACCAGCACAAGGGCTGCGTGCTGCAAATGGGCGGCAGCGACCAGTGGGGCAACATCACCACCGGTTCCGAACTCATCCGCCGGATGACGGGCGGAGAAGCGTTCGCCCTCACCTGCCCGCTCATCCGCAAGGCGGACGGGACCAAGTTCGGCAAGACGGAAAAAGGCAATATCTGGCTCGATCCCGAGAAGACCTCGCCCTACGAGTTCTATCAGTTCTGGCTCAACGTGAGCGACGAGGACGCCGAGCGCTACATCAAAATCTTCACCCTGCTCGGACGGGAGGAGATTGAAAGCGCCATCGCCGCCCACCGGGAAGCGCCCGAGCGCCGGGAACTCCAGAAACTGCTGGCCCGGGAAATCACCGTGATGGTCCACGGGCGGCAGGAATACGACAACGCCATCGCCGCTTCCGAGATGCTCTTCGGACGCGGGACGGCCGAGGCTCTGAAAGCCCTCGACGAGAAGACATTCCTCGCCGTTTTCGGGGGCGTGCCCACCTACGAGCTGCCCGCCGCCGAACTGCCCGTGGGACTGCTGGACCTGCTGGCCGTCCGGACCGACATCCTCCCCTCCAAAGGCGAAGCTCGCAAGATGGTCCAGGGGAACGGCATCAGCATCAACAAGGAAAAAGTGTCCGACATCAACGCCGTCATCGACTCCTCTTATATTATAGAAGGACGCTACATCCTCATCCAGAAAGGCAAGAAAAACTATTACCTGATTAAAATCGTCTAAAGCCGCTACTACAATGGAAGAAAAAGAAAGCACACGGCAATTGAAGGTTGCCAGGGAAATCGAGAAGGTGCTGGCCGAAGCCATCCGTCTCAAGGGGATGACATTCTTCGGCGGAGCGCTGGTCAGCGTGAGCGGCGTCAAGATCTCGCCGGATCTGTCCGTGGCCCGGGTCTATCTGAGCATCTACCCTTCGGACAAGACGGAAGCCGTAATGGGCATCATACAGGAGAACGCGCGTTCGCTGCGGGGAGAATTGGGGCACAAGATGGGCAAGCAACTTCGCATCATCCCGGAACTGAACTTCTTTATCGACAATTCCCTGGATTACGTCGAGCATATTGACAGCCTGCTCAAGCAATGAACATTCCGCTGCTCTTTGCCGGACGATACCTCTTCGCCCGCAAGTCCCACAACGTCATCAATATCATATCGGCCATCAGTGCGGCCGGGATGGCCGTGGGGACGGCAGCGCTCATCATCATCCTTTCCGTCTATAACGGTTTCGACGGCCTGGTCCGCAGTTCGATGAGCACGCTGGACCCGGATTTCCTGATTACGCCGGCCGACGGAAAGGTTTTCATTCCCGGAGAACACCGGGACGCCCTCGACGCCGTTTTTTCCTTGGAAGAAACAGAATCACTCTGCACGGTGCTGGAAGAAAGCGTTTTCGTCAGTTATGACAACCATCAGGCGACCGCCAGGGCCAAAGGCGTGGACGCCGTCTATGAGGAAATCACCTCCTTGCGGGAACATATCCGGAGCGGTCAGTTCCGTCTGCACCGGGGCGACATCCCGGAGGTCTGCGTCGGAGCGGGCCTCGCCTGGCAACTGGGGCTCAACCCCCATTTCGTCACGCCTCTGGAAATCTGGTACCCGTCCCGGACCCGCAACATCTCCCTCGCCAACCCCGCAGCCGCGCTCAACAGCGCGAAGGTCTATCCGACCGGAACCTTCTCCATCAACAGCGACGTGGACCAGCAGTACATCATCCTGCCCATCGAAAAGATGCGGGAACTGATGGAATATGAGCGGGACGAAGTGTCGGCCGTGGAGGTCCGGCTGGCGGCAGGCAGCGACGAGACGGCCGTCGGAAAACGCCTCGAAGAAATCTTGGGCGCGGAGTTTACGGTCAAAGACCGTTACCGCCAGAACGAAGGCGTCTATAAGATGATGGAATACGAAAAGACCGTCATCTGGCTCATCCTCATTTTCGTCATCATCATCATTGCCTTCAACATCTTCGGCTCGCTGTCAATGCTGATGATTGACAAGCGCGAAGACATCCGCACGATGCAGTTCCTCGGAATGCCCTTGAAAACGGTACGGCAGGTCTTCGTGCTGGAAGGCTGGCTGATTTCCCTCATCGGGCTCGCCGTCGGACTGCTGCTCGGCCTCGGCTTCGCCTGGCTGCAGCAGCGCACCGGAATCATCAAGATGCCCGGCAATTTCCTCGTTGAAGCCTATCCGGTCATCATCCAGCCGCTCGACATCCTCGTGACGGCCGTGTCCGTCGGACTCGTCGGGCGCATCATCGCCCTCATCCCCGCCCGGCGCATCGGAAGGGAATAATCCCCGGCTCAGCGGACCGTCAGTGGAATATCCTTGTATTCCAATGTTTTGGAACCGACCGGCAGACGAAGCAGCATTTGCAGGTCCATCGAGA
>CADBLM010000223.1 GCA_902795445.1 uncultured Bacteroidia bacterium | reverse complement strand
GCCTTCAGCCGTACGCTGGATATCAACGGGACTCCCGTCACTTCGTCCAACTATCAAAGCAATGATTTCCTCTTCGGAAGTTCTTCCGTTGAACTCAACATTACCAAAACCAACATTACCCTTACAGACTGATGACGACCCGAAAGATTCTTCTTTGTATCGCCCTGACGCTGACGCTCCTTCCGGCTTCGGCCAAGAAACTCAGCGTCAAGGCTCTGCGTGAACTGGCCGCGAAGGGGACGCCCACCGTAACGGACCAGAGCGCAAACCGGAATGCCCTGGAAGAAAGCGTGATACGCTACGTCCAGACCCTCGACGGCAAGTTGTCTGTCGAGGGATATGTAACAGGTTCTGCCAAGTATCCCTACCACGCCAACAACGAACTTCCTTACCAGCACAGTTTCTTTGAAGGTTCACAGGGACTGGCGATGGCGACGGCCTGGCTGATGAACAAAGACGGCAAGTGCGGAGTCCGGCTCATTTTCAAGAATGAAAAGCAATGCCAGAAACTCGTGACTTTCTCCTTTTCCGAAATCAACCTCAAGGGAGCCCGACTCATCCAGGAAGGCCGGATGGTGACCGTGATGGACCTGACGGACGCCAACATCGTCTTCAGCGAGCCCTGCGACCCCTCTTACGTCCCGGTCCGGGAAAAGACCATCGGCCAGCTCACCGACGACGACCTCTTCACTTTTGTCCGGCTGAAGGACTGCGAGTTCCTCATCAAGAACGGCGCCTTCATCAATGTGCTGGAAGAGTATATGATGCGTTCCGTCGCCGGCCGGAATATGGGCTGGAACCACACCGACGGCTGGGGCCGCCTCATCGTGGACGGCAATGGCGACCGGGTGTTTATGCATATGAACACCAAATTCATCAACCGGCGCGTGGGCGGCGGCATTCCGCAGGGAAAAGGCACCATCGAAGGCATCCTCGTCAACACCTATCTGCCCCGCTGGGGCCATCTGAGCTGTTACGGCATCCGTCCGATTACCGACTCGTCCATCCAGTTCGAGTGGCAGGGGGAACCGGGTTACAAGACCCTTGCCGCCTGGGACTGGAACCGTCCTTCGCAAGGGCTCGTTTCCGCAGAGTACGGAGCCGGAATGATGACCTGCGAAGCCCCCGGTGAAATCGGGCGTACCTTCGATACGGACAATCCGGCCATCCTCAAGAAAGGGGAAGCGGTGAAAGACCTGGCCGGCATCGGCGGACGGGTGGACAACGGCGCGATGCAGATCAAGGCCCGGGCCTGCGACTGGTGGGACTGGGAAACGGACCGGCCGCGCGGACTGATGATTATCTGCTCCACGATGGGCAAGACCGGAAAGGAGGCCTTCGTGGCATTCACGGCCAACGCCGGCAACGGCAAGCCCGAAGGCTCCGAATGGTACCCCTCCTGGTGGACGGTCTCCTGGTCCACCGACGGAAAGAACTGGACGCGCAGCACGGACGCGGACATCAATCTGCGTGCGCTCCCCTACAATTACTACGGCCGTCCCCTTTCCGAGCCCGACGGAGAAAAATATGTGATGTGCGCGGAAAGCGCCCTGGGCTATCAGGAATGTCTGTTCCGCCTCCCCGCTTCCGCACTCGGACAGCGGCGGCTCTTCGTCCGCATCCATCCGAGCCGGAAAATCGCAGCGTCCAAAGGCTATATGCACCGGGATATCTGGGCACTCCGTCCCGAATGTACGGAGACCTGTTATGTGAATTTTGGTGAAATCATCGTAGGATACAGATAATGGTACTCAACATACTCTTTTCGGCCCTCCTGACGGCCGCTTTTTCATTGTCCACGACCTCCGTCAATCCCGCCGGTCTCGCCGTCGGAACGGACGGCAGCGTATGGATGAGCACGACCAACAACACAAACACCGCTTCCGCCACGCTGGATGTCTGGCGTTATGACGCCGGAGTATCCGCATCAAGCCTGCAGGACGGAATCCGCCCCTCGACGGAGCGTCCGGTGCTGAGCATTCGTCCGGACGGCCAGGCCGTCATCGGGGGCTCCCTGTACCGGGACCGTTCAGGACGCTTGCTGCTGTTCTACACCCTGACCAAGGGAAGTTATGACGGGGAAGGACAGGTGTGGATGCGCGTCTGCGAACAACCCGCCGCAGCCCCGGCCAACTGGTCTTCGCCGGTACGGGTGGGCATCGGCTGCGTCTGCGGCGCCCCGCTGGAACTCTCCGACGGGACACTGGTGCTCGCGACCGCGCTCTGGGGCCCGTACTGTATGGACCCGGACTACAAGACGGCACATCCGGAACTGGATGCCCGACGCGGTTCGCTCGTTTTCCGTTCGACGGACGGAGGCAAAAACTGGAAAGACAGCGGCGTACGGATTATGGTCCCGGAGCGCAGGGATGCCGCCTACAACAACCCCAAACTCTATCTGATGCCCGACGGACGTCTCGCGATGGTGCTCCGTTCCTGTGACTCCGGCTATGCTTACCGCTGCGTGTCGGCGGACCAGGGACTCAGCTGGAGCATTCCCACGCCTTTCATCCTCAATCCGGACCGTGACCTGGCCGTCCGCACCCTTTCCGACGGACGCCTGCTGCTGGTCAAGAATTTCCGGCTGGACTATGTGCAGTATTATCCGGCCCGCGAACTGTTCGCCTATCTCTCCGACGACGGCGGCACCAGCTGGTACGGCTATCAACGCGTCACGACCGACGACTACGCCATTTTTCCGATGACGGCGGAACTGCCTTCCGGAGAGGTGCTGGTCGCCTGGGGGCATCAGCAGCCCGGCAGTTCGGAAGTCAAACTGGCCGTCCTGCCCGCCGCCAGGCCGGAGCATTTCAAAAAGGCGGCTGCGGCCGCCGTCCTCTTTACGGCCGACGGTGCCGCCGCAGCCTTTGAAAAGCACTGTGCCAGCCAGATGCAGCCCAGGACGAACTGGTGCAAGACTCCCGTCCGGCTGGCGACCTGGAACATCCAGCGGGAAGGCTGGGGCGGAGGTCCCAAATGGGTTGACCGCCGCGAAAACGTCTTTGCGGAATTCCGGGAACACGACTGGGACCTGGTGGGCAGCCAGGAGGCCTCTACCGGCTACGCCGAGGAAATCTGCAAGGCGATGAACGATGAATACGCCTGGGTGGCCAACTGCCCCAAATTCTACGGGAAGGCGGCCCGGGGCGGTTCCGAACAGCCCATCATCTATCGCAAGAGCCGTTTTGAACTCCTCGCCTGCGGTCCGCTCGAATATGCCATCGACCGCAATCGCTTCCAAGGCACCATTATGTGCGCGGACAGTTACGGCGTGGACTACTACAAGGCGACGACCTGGGCCAAGTTCCACGACAAGGCCAACGACATCGACTTCTATTTCTACAACCTGCATATGCCGGTCCGTGCCGACGCGGCGCAGGCGGCCGAAGCGCTGATTCTGCGTGAAGACATCCTCAGCCGCTGCGAAGGACTCCCCGTCGTCATCACGGGCGACTTCAACTCGATGGAGGATTCCTGGGCCTGGCATTACCTCAACGAACTGCCCTACATCAAGGACGCGAAGACCCTCATTCCGGAATCGCAGTGCACCAACAGGCTCTACGGCTCCTGGTGCGGCTACTCCGGCCAGCTCAAGCCGGGCGACGGGCTGCACCACGACCACGTGTACTGCTCGCCCGCGTCCATCCGCGTCCTGGACTGGGAACTGGACATCGACACCATCCACAACGGCAAGCACTCTTCGGACCACCTGCCGATTACCATCAATTTCCTTTTCGGCAAATAGTCTGAGCAAGTGATGAAGAAGATATATTGGATTATGCTGTCGGCCGTCCTGTTTTTTCTGACGGCCTGCGGGAAAGAGAGCGGCTCCGGAAATCCGGAGACACCGACGGAAGAAGCGGATGTCCTGCATCTGGTCTCCTACAATATGCTGTTTGAATATACCGAACCGGAAGAGCCGGAGCGGCGCTGGGCGAGCCGCTGTCCCAACGCGCTGAAAACTTTTTCAAAATACAGCTTTGATGTCATCGGCACACAGGAACTCCTGACCTGGCAGGTGAGTGACCTGACGGAAGACGGCACGTTCGGGCGCATCGGCAAGAACAACAAAGGGAACCTGGCCGACGGAGTCGAGAACGAAACCATCCTCTACCGGAAGTCGCGCCTGACCCTGCTCAAGCAGGGACAGTTCTGGTATTCCGACACGCCGGAAGTGGCGGCCTCGATGTGGGGCATCCACAACCGCTGCTGTTGCTGGGCCCAGTTCCGCGACCGCAAGAACGGCAAGACCTTCTACGTCTTCAATTCCCACTTCCACGTCAACGCCCCCGATCAAAAATGGCCCAACGGACTGCCGTTCACCAATCAGCAGGCGGAAGAAATCCGCCTGAAATCAGCCCGGCTGCTGCTGGACGTGATTAACGGGAAGGTAAAAATTGAAGGCAATGACGTCAATGTCGCCTACGGCGAGCCGGTCTTCATCACAGGCGACCTCAACTGTACGGACGGAGACGCACCCATCGACGCCATCCTGACCGATACGCGTAAGAAATTTCAGGATGCCCGGGCGATGGTAAGCCGGCCGGAAGGCCCCAAGGGGACCAGCCACGGTTTCAAAACCACCACACCGACCCGACGCATCGACTGGATTTTCGTCAGTGGAAACGCCAAGGCTTCCGCCTATCGTGTCATCGACGACCAGCTGAAGACCCAGGCCTGGGAATCCGACCACCTGCCCGTAATGTTTACTTTTTCCTTTATAGCACAATGACAAGATATCCGCACAAAACAGGATGGGCCCGCCTGGGCGTAGCAGCTCTGCTGTGCTGCGCCTGCGCACAGGAACGGTTTGCCTCCGACAACGAAAACTCCGCCCGCTTATGTCTTCTCTCCGCAACGCTGGAGAGCCCGGGCGACCCAGGGACATCGGCCTCGAAAGCCACCGTCTCGGATGACGGGACATTCAGCTGGACGGGCTCGGATCAACTCGCCGTCTGGCTGAGCGGTCCCGAGAAATTCCAGACTTTTACCCTCAATTCTTCGGAAGGCAGTGCGGCCCGGTTTGAAGCAGAACTGCCCGAAGGTGCGGTCCCTGCACGGCTGGCCGTCTATCCGGCCTCCAGCGCACTGCTCTATTCCCCCGGAGAACAGGAACTGACCGTCAACTATCCTTCCGTCTATGACTGGTCCGCCGAAGGCGTCACGGCCCCTCCGATGGTCGCCATCCTTCCGGAAGCCGCGCCAGGCCCTGTACCGGCGAACACGCAGGAGCGGGAGGAGACGCTGACGCTGCGCCATCTGGGCGGTATCCTGCGGATGACCTGGACGGACATTCCGGCCCAGGCCCGCCGCCTCGTCCTGACCGTTCCCTGCAAACGCATCAGCGGGGAGTTTATCGTAAACCTTTCCCGGGAAGGCATTCCGTCCGTCAGTGCGACGGACAGTATGGAGGACGGCAGCGTCTGCGTCCGTTTCACCCAGGCCCAACTGACCTCTCCGATGACCTTTGACATTCCCCTTCCGACCGGGACCTACACCCATTTCTCGGTCAAATTCCAGGACGCGGAAGGCTTGGATATCCTGACGGCCAAAAAGGTGGCGACCTCGCTTCCGGTCAACGCCATCGGACGAGCCGGCCTGCGCGTGCTGCCCTCCGAAGCGGCCGCCGACCTGACGAATCGTCCCTCGACGGCAGTGGTTGACGCCACATCTTCCACCCTGGCGTTCAAATTTTCCACGACAAAGTTTGAAGATTTTGAGACGGATGCGCAGAAAGACTGGACGGTGGCGCTGTACCGGGACGCCGCCTGCCAGGACCTGGTGGTCCGCTGGTATGTCGCATCCACTTATTATGCGGCGGAACTGACTCACCAGCCCCGCTTCGTTTTCTCCGGTCTGGACCGCAACAAGACCTACTGGTTTACCGCCTCGGCGGACGGTGTGGAAAGCCTGCCCCTGTCGGCTTCCACCCTGCCATTCTCCCCGGTTTACCTGTCCTCCTTCGCCGCCGGCTCCGCCAACGAGGGGGACGTCATCCTCAATGAGGACTTCAAGGACTTCATCTGGGGCGGTTCGTGGTGGAACGGAGCCTATGCGGCCGGCTATGTGAGCAACAATACCGGTGGGGGCAACAATATGGCAGCTGACGCCACGTTCAAGCCTGCCTCCGGCAACAATCCCACCGGAGTCAACAAGCAGGCCATCGTCAACTCCTCGACCCCCTTCCGCCTGATGCACGCCTACGCCCACAAGAATTCCGAAACGGAGAACGGCATCATCAAGTCCAGCAGTCTGGCGGACTGGAATATGTTCACCTATACCCAGGGCTGGGAAGCGGTGCGGATGGCGGCCGGACACGTCGTTATCGGGCACTCCCCCCAGTCCAACGGAACGGACCGCGGCGGCTATTTCGCCCCGGCGCTGAACTGCCTCAGGACGACCGCGACCCTCAAAGTCAGTTTCAAAGCGCAGAACTACGGTTCCAAGGATCCAGTCGGAGCCCTCTACGTCCTGCCCGGAGAGAAGATGTCCGGGATTAATGTCAGCAACAACGGCGGATGCCTGGCGCTCAACGGCAGCACCGCTTCCTATGACGGCGTGCAGATTTATGAAGACTATCTGGTCCAGAAAGCCTCGTTTACGCTCACGGGAACGGTCCAGGAGTTCAGTTTCACCCTCACGGGAATCACTCCGGGCTCGCGTATCGGATTCTGCAACGACATCGCGCTCACGGCCGAAAACACGCAGCACAGATGGCTGCTGGATGATGTAAAAATGGAGATTGTCAGTTATGAAGAATAGGATGTTATTGTGGCTGTTGCCCTTGCTGCTGCTTGCATCGGGCCTTTCTTCCTGCGTAGATGAGAAAGCAGACCTTTACGCAGGCAAACCCTACTATCAGCCGGCGCAACCCGGTTCAGGTTCAGGTTCAGACCCGGGCTCCGGCTCCGGGGAAGAGCCCCAGGGACCCGGTTCCGGAGAAGAACCCGGCGGTGACGTCGAGCCCGACCCCGGCACGGAACCGCAGGAGCCCGAGGACCGGAATACGACCGGCAACGCCGAAGGGATGAACAGCCAGCCAGGCAGTTACCCGTCCCATCCCATCCTGCGGGTGAGCCTTCTCGGAGACTCGATTTCCACTTTCAGAGGCTGGCTCGCCAGCGGAGAAACCGCTGCCTGCCGCTATCCCAAGGGGGATGTGGACAGCGTCGAGAAGACCTGGTGGTACCTTTTCACCACCCAGTGGCTCGGCGGCGTCGTGGACACCAACGATTCCTGGTCCGGAACGACCATCAAGACCACGACCAGCACGAGTTCTCCGGATTTCGTATCCCGCTACATCAGCCACGGAGGCGTAGGTCATCCGGATGTCATCCTTATCTATGGCGGGACCAATGAATTTATGGCCAAGTACTGGGGCGGAACCGGCTGCAACCTGGCGGCGGGAATGAACATCGGCACGAAGGAGAAAGTTCCGGAAAGCACGATGAAGTCCTACCTCGATGCGGCGGATGCGGCGACGACGAAAGCGCTCGCCG
>CADBLM010000222.1 GCA_902795445.1 uncultured Bacteroidia bacterium | reverse complement strand
TCAGGACGGCCTGTTTGCCAGCGCCGTCCTCGACGGTTCGAAAATTTATGTCAAAGTGGTCAATACGGCGGACGCTCCGCGCGAAGTGACCCTCAATTTTACCGGTCTCAAGAAAAAAGCCGTCGTCAAGGCGGCCGGAGGCATCCGCCTGTCATCCGAAGCCTTGTACGAAGACAATTCCCTGGATGCTCCCTGTCACATCGTTCCGGCTTCCTTCGAATTCCGGGGCGAAGGCGTTGCTCAGCAGGTCACCCTCCCGGCCTGGTCCTTCTCGATATACATTTTTGAAAAATAACTCCCGTTATGAAAAAAACTGTTCTCTTCTGCGCCGCCGCGGCCCTGCTGCTTGCCTGCGCACCCAAAACCACCCTTACGAAGTCCGGCTTGAACCCCGACGATTTCGTATCAAGCTACAATGACGCCCCTACGGCTCTCTACACCCTGACCAACGCATCCGGGATGGAAGTGGCCATCACCAATTTCGGGGCCCGCATCGTTTCCATTATGGTTCCGGACAAAGACGGGGTGATGACCGACGTCGTGCTCGGTTTTGACAAGGTCGGTGATTATTTCCCCGAGAACAACCTCAGCGACTTCGGCGCTGCCATCGGCCGTTATGCCAACCGCATCGACCAGGGACGCATCACCATCGACGGCGAGACCATCCAGCTGCCCCAGAACAATTTCGGGCATTGCCTTCACGGCGGCCCCACGGGCTGGCAGTATCAGGTCTATGAGTGTGTCGAGGCCGACAACAGCCACGTCAAATTCCTGCGTGTCTCTCCTGACGGCGACAACAATTTCCCCGGTGAAGTCAAGGCGTATGTGACTTACACCCTCACCGATGACAACAAAATCGACATCGCCTATGAGGCTGTGACCGACAAGGCGACCGTCATCAATATGACCAACCATTCCTATTTCAACCTGTCGGGCAAGCCCGCGGAGCACAGCATCGTCGATGATGTACTCTATGTCAACGCTTCGAACTATACGCCCGTGGACGATACCTTTATGACGACCGGGGAGATTGCCCCCGTGGCCGGCACGCCCTTCGACTTCACGACGCCCCACGCCATCGGCGACGGCATCAACGCCGACAACCAGCAAATCCGCAACGGCAACGGCTACGACCACAACTGGGTACTGGACACCGCCTGCGATATTACGAAAGTCGCGGCGGAACTCTACTGTCCCGCCAACGGCATCGACCTCAAGGTCTATACGGACGAACCGGGCATCCAGATTTATGCCGGCAATTTCCTCGACGGCACGGTGACCGGCAAGAAAGGCGTCACCTATCCCCAGCGCAGCGCCATCTGCCTCGAAACCCAGCACTATCCCGATTCGCCCAACAAGGCCCAGTGGCCCTCCGTCGTCCTCCGTCCAGGAGAGACCTATAAGAGCCGCTGCATTTTCGCCTTCGGTGTAAAATAATCGCGTAAACGACGCGAATTGCTTATGCTCCGGTGTTTTGAACCCTTCACGATGCCCGCCTTGCTGACGGGCATCGCTCTTTTCTTTTTTGCGGCCTGTTCCCGGCCCGTTTCCCAGCCTTCCTATCCCGTAACGCCCGTCCCGTTTACGCAGGTGCAGGTGGCAGCGGAAAGTTTCTGGGGGCAGCGCCTGGAGGCTTCGCGGACGGTGACGGTCCCGCTGGCCTTCTCCAAGTGTGAGGAAAGCGGTCGTTACCGCAACTTTGTCCAGGCACGTCAGCAGATGGACAGCCCCGTCAACCTGGGTTTTCCGCCCAGCGGTTTCCCTTTTGACGATACGGATGTCTATAAGACGATTGAAGGGGCCAGTTATCTTTTGCAGGTACGGCCGGATTCCCTGTTGGAAGCCTATATCGACAGCATCCTCGTACTGGTCGCAGCCGCACAGGAACCGGACGGTTATCTCTATACGGCCCGGACGATGAATCCGGAGCATCCGCACGAATGGTCGGGCGCGCGCCGCTGGGAAAAGGAGGAGATTCTGAGCCACGAACTGTACAATCTCGGCCATCTGGCGGAAGCGGCCGTCGCGCATTTCCAGGCGACCGGCAAGCGGACCTTCCTGGATATCGCCTGCGGCTATGCCGATTGTGTCGTACGCGAAGTGGGGGAGGCGTCCGGACAGGCCTGTGTCGTTCCCGGCCATCAGATTGCGGAAATGGCCCTGTGCCGCCTCTACCTGGCGACCGGCGAGCGAAAATATCTCCGGCAGGCCCGCTGGTTTCTCGACCGGAGGGGAAAGACGCAGGTACGCGAGGCCTACAGCCAATCACACCTTCCCGTCCTGGAGCAGGAGGAGGCTGTCGGGCACGCCGTCCGGGCAGCCTATATGTATGCCGGGATGGCGGATGTCGCAGCCCTGACGGGCGATGCGTCCTATATCGCGGCCATCGGCCGCATCTGGGAAAATATCGTCACCCGCAAACTCTATCTGACGGGCGGCATCGGCGCGACCAAGGACGGAGAAGCCTTCGGTCCGGACTGGTATCTGCCGAACGCCACTTCTTATTGCGAGACCTGCGCGGCCATCGGAAATGTCTATGTCAATCACCGGATGTTCCTCCTGCACGGGGAGAGCAAGTATTACGATGTGCTGGAGCGCACGCTGTACAACGGCCTGATCAGCGGCTGTTCCCTTGACGGCGGCGCCTTCTTCTATCCCAATCCGCTGGAGTCCGACGGGAGCCACCTTCGCCAGCCTTGGTTCGGCTGCGCCTGCTGCCCGTCCAACCTCAGCCGTTTCATTCCCTCCCTTCCCGGTTATGTCTATGCCCGGCGCGACGAGGCGCTGTATGTCAATCTTTATCTGCCCTGTACGCTCCGGACGCAAATCGGCGGCCGGACGCTCCTCCTCACGCAGCAGACCCGCTACCCTTGGGACGGGGACATCCTGCTGACGCTGGACGAGTGGGGCGACGGCCGGAGCGCGTCCGGTCTGCAGGAAATGACGCTCAAGCTCCGCATTCCCGGCTGGGTGCGCGGAGAAGTGACTCCGGGCGGCCTCTACACCTATGCGGACGGCGGACGGACGGGCTGGTCCGTTTCCCTCAATGACGGGGAGCCCCTTTCCGCTGACGGAGGTCCGGTGTCGCTGACCGAAGACGGTTATCTGACGATTTCTCGTCAATGGTCGGCGGGCGACCGCCTGCGGTTGCATTTCGATATGCCGGTCCGGCTGGTCCGGGCGGATGAACGGGTGGAAGCGGACAGGGGCCGTCTGGCCGTCGAGCGCGGACCCCTCGTCTATTGTGCCGAATGGAAGGACAATCCCGGATTTTCCGTGCGGGAGGTCAGCTTCGACCCCGCCTCTCCGATGACCGTCGTCCACCAGGAGGGGCTTCCCGGCTGGGAGGTTCCGGCGACGTCGGGGCTGGCCGGCGGGAGCGTTCTTCCGGACGGGATGGACCTGATTGAAGCGCGGGCTTATGTAGGGCGAAGACCGGTTAAGCTTTTCTTGATTCCCTACTACGCCTGGAACCACCGCGGACGCGGGGAAATGATCGTCTGGATGCAGGAAAAACGATGAGCCGTCCTTTCTGTTTATCCGTGCGCCCGCGCTCCAGTCTGACATTGGTCCTTCTGCTGGGCCTTTTCGCATCCTGCCAGAAGGGAGACCTAATCGCTTTTGATCCGTCGGCGGAGGAGGACCCGCCCCGTCCTTATTATGAATATGGATTGGGCCACATCTCCGTCGTGACGGACGGCGGGGCGGCGGTGGACAGCAAGGAGGAATATCGTCCCTGTACGATTTCCATTGATGGAGGAGATGTTTTCGGCAGCCTTGATGCCGTCCGGGGAAAAATCCGCGGGCGGGGCAATTCGACCTGGGGCTGGTATCCCAAGAAACCGTACCGGTTCAAGCTGGATGTCTCTTCCCAGGTGATGGGGCTGCGCAAGAACAAGGACTGGGTCCTGCTGGCGGATTTCCGGGACGTTACCCACCTGATGAACAATGTCGCATTCACCCTCGCTTACGAGTGGGGGCTGCCTTGCGCCAACCATTCCCGTTACGTCACCCTGACGCTCAACGGCCGGGATATGGGGCTGTATATGCTGACGGAACAGGTGGAGGAGGGGAAGCATCGGGTCCCCTTGGATGCCGGAGAGGGCATTCTGCTGGCGCTGGATATGAACGACGGGCCCGGAGAGAATCCTTCCGCGACGGACAATTTCTGGTCGCCGGTATTCAAGACGGCCTGCGCGGTCAAATATCCCAAGGACCCGGACGCACAGGCTCTCTCCCGGGTGCGGGATGCCTTCGGCGAACTGGAAAAGGCCATTGACGCCCGCGATTGGGAGGAAATCCAACGTCTGCTCGACATTCCTTCGATGATGCGCTATATCCTGATTCAGGAGATTATCAGCAACGGGGAACTGGACAACAACCCCAGTATGCGCAGCGGCTATATCCATCGTCCGGACAACGCCTCCAAGTGGGTGATGGGCCCGATGTGGGATGCCGACGCCGGCTTTGGTTATGACGGAGCCGATATGTTCAACTGGCGCGGACGCTGTCACACCTATTTTATCCACAACGAAGTGCTGGTCTTCGGCACGAAACCGTATCTTCACGAGGGCGCGATGAACGGCACGGCTTCCGACCTGTTCTGCCGGCTTTGGGGCATACCCGCCTTTGTGCGGCAGCTGAAGGCCTTGTGGAATGCCGACCAGGCAGGCCTGCTGCTGAAGGTGCTGGACCAGATAGACCGGACGAAGTCCGTTATCCGGGATGCGGCGGTGGCCGACCAGACGCTCTGGAATATTGACCGGACGCAGTTCAGCCATCCGGGCCAGGTCGATCGCCTGCGTTCCTGGCTGATCAACCGCTTCCGCTATCTCGATACGGTCGTCAACCGCTATCCCGAGGTGGATTATTGAGCGGCTCAGATGGTCTCTTCGCGTTCCTTGATGTCTTTGATGCGAAGCTGGAGGTTGGCGATGCCCCGGTAGTAGTTCTCCACGATGCTGTAGCAGACGTCGATGGGATTGCCGTCCTTGATGTACTGGAAATAGGCGGCCTGGTTGAAGGCGATGGCGGCGATGGGATGATAGGGCTGCGCTTCTTCGATGAGTTCCAGCTTCAGGTGTCCGCCGTCGGCACCGACGCGCCGGCCGTTGCCGTTGTCATAGACATTCTCCGTCCGGAAGACCGGCAGGGGATTGCCCGGGCCGAAGGGCTGGAACTGTTTGAGAATGCGGAAAAATTTGGGCGTGATGCCGCTGAACGAGAGGTCGGCATCGATATCGACCACCGGCGTGAGGGTCGTCTGGGTCGCGTGGGAGGCGACGAAGGCTTCCATCCGTGCGCAGAATTCCGGCAGATTTTCTTCCTTGAGCGTCAGTCCGGCCGCATAGAGGTGTCCTCCGAAATTTTCCAGCAGGTCGCTGCAACTGTCAATCGCTTCGTAGAGGTCGAAGCCGTGGACGCTGCGGGCTGAACCGGTCACCAGGCCGTTGGAACGGGTCAGGACGATGGTGGGGCGATAGAAGGCTTCCACCAGGCGGGACGCCACGATGCCGACGACTCCCTTGTGCCATCCCGGATTATAGACGATGGTGGCGTGGGTGCCGGCCAGGCAGATGCCGTCCGAAGCGCGCCGTTTCAGTTCATCGGCGGAAGATACGGGACCCTCGTAGGTCTCGACCAGGATTTTGGCTTCCTCGGTGATGGCGCGGTCGGCTGCTTTCCGCTCGGAATTGTGCAGGTCGATTTCCTGTCCGATACGGATGGCATCCGCGTCGGTCCGGGCGGTCAGGAGCTCCACGGCGATACGTCCGGATTCCATCCGGCCGGCGGCGTTGATGCGGGGCCCGATTTTGAAGACGATGTCGTCGATGGTGATATGCCTCGGGTCCAGTCCGGAGAGATTGATCATCGCCAGCAGACCCTTGCGGGGATTGTCGTTGAGTTGTTTGAGTCCGTAATGGGCCAGGATGCGGTTTTCTCCCGTCACGCCCACCAGGTCGGAGGCGATGCTGACGACCAGCAGGTCAAGATAGGGGATGATGTCCTCGAAAGGCACGCCGTGGCTCTGGGCATAGGCCTGGACCAGTTTGAATCCCACCCCGCAGCCGCTCAGGTCGTCGTAGGGATAGTGGCAGTCCTCACGCTTGGGGTCCAGGACGGCGACGGCGGCCGGCAGTTCGCTGTCCGGGAGGTGGTGGTCGCAGATAATCATATCGATGCCTTTCCCGGCGGCATAGCGGGTCTTTTCGATGGCCTTGATGCCGCAGTCCAGGGTAATGATCAAGGT
>CADBLM010000221.1 GCA_902795445.1 uncultured Bacteroidia bacterium | reverse complement strand
TTCGCGCGGCAGCAGCACGTTGGCTCCGGCATTTTCCAGCATTGGCACGAGGAAGGGGAGGACGATGCTCGCGCTGAGCATATCTTCTACCGTTCCGAAAAGGGGAGCCCGCTGCCACATCCAGCAGCGGTTGGCCTGGTTGAAATAGATGCCGTGACTGTCCCAGAGCGCGATATGCCGTCCTTCGAGGCCCTCTTTGAAATGTTCGCCCTGTTCCCGCCAGACGAGCGGGTCGGCCGTGGAGGGAGCCTTTTTCTGGCGGAAGCGGGACGGTTGCGGCCTGCCGTCGCTGCGGTATGGCTCGCAGACCAGTTCGCCCACTTCCAGTTTGCCCGCGAAGATGCGTCCGGTCTTGAAAGATGCGTAGCGCTCGGGCGTGGCGCTTCTGATTTTGTGCCGCAGCCAGGCGACGTCGTCGCGGCGGAAGGGATAGTCGCCGAGATTTTCCTTGAAATAATAGTCGATGTACCCGTTCCGCTTGAGGATGCGTTTGAGGGTTATCCGTGTGCGGACGCCGCCCCGTTCCTCAAGCCAGGTCTGCAAACTGTCGCAGAGCGTCTGGAACTCATTTTTCTGCTGTGCCTGCACAAGGCAGCAGCCAGTCAGCAGAAGCCATACGCAGAGCCACTTTTTCATCGCTGAATACATTTGTGGATGACGGAAATCACAGCGCCGGACAACAGAAGCCCCAGCGTGTTTGCCCCTAAATCCCCCCATTCGGCGCTCCGGGCGTCCGTCAGCAGTGCCTGCATCACCTCGATGCCTGCGCCGAATAAAAAGCCTGCCAACAGAATCAGCAGAAGGGTGCGTCCGAAGTGTTTTCCGTCGTAAAATGCCCACAGGGCCAACGCCGGGAAGGGAAGATACATCAAAAAGTGGACGACCTTGTCCAACTGGATACCCCACAAGGTCTTCCACAGACCGCTGACCCCCTGGAAGGAACCCAGACACAGGTAGAGGATGACGGCGAAGTAGATGCCGAGGAAAACCTTGCCGATTGTTCTGCTTCTTCCATCCATCAGAGTGCCTGCATATCTATCAGTTTCTTGTAATAGCCGTTCAGCGCGATGAGCTCCTCGTGGCGGCCCCGTTCGACGATGACGCCTTCGTGCATCACGCAGATTTCATCCGCGTTCTTGATGGTGCTGAGCCGGTGGGCGATGGAAATCGTCGTACGGGAGGAGGTGAGACGGTCCAGGGCCTCCTGTACCAGTCTCTCGGATTCTGTGTCAAGGGCCGAAGTCGCTTCGTCGAGAATCAGGATGGGCGGATTCTTGAGAATGGCCCGGGCGATGCTGATGCGCTGGCGCTGGCCGCCGGAAAGTTTGCAACCCCGGTCGCCGATATAACTGTCATATCCTCCTTCCTTTTCCATAATGAAATCGTGTGCGTTGGCGATTTTGGCCGCCTCAATGACCTGTTCGCGGGTCGCGTTCTCAACGCCGAAGGCGATGTTGTTGAATATGGTGTCGTTGAAGAGGATGGCTTCCTGGTTTACATTGCCGATGAGGGAGCGCAAATCCTTGATTTTTACGTCACGGATATCCTTTCCGTCCACGCTGATGCTGCCCTCCGTCACATCGTAATAGCGGGGCACGAGATCCACCAGCGTCGATTTGCCGGAACCGGACTGTCCCACAAGGGCCACGGTCTGCCCCTTGCGGACCGTGATGTCGATGCCCTTGAGCACATCCTTGCTGCCGTCCGGATAGCGGAAGCCCACGCCCTTGATTTCGATACGGTCCTCAAAGGAAGGCAGGGAGGCGGCTCCGGCTTTTTCCCGGATGTTGTTTTCGGCATTGAGAATCTTGTCCACGCGTTCCATCGAAGCCAGGCCGACGGGGATGTTGTAGGTCGCCCGGGAGAAATCTTTGAGCGGCTGGAGGACGCTGTAGAGAATCACCATATAAAAGATGAAGGTCGGGGCGTCGAAGGGGGCGTGGGCGCTCAGAATCAGCGTTCCGCCGAACCACAGCACCAGCATAATCATCAAGGTCCCCAGAAATTCGCTGACCGGATGGGCCGCAGACTGACGGACGGCGACTTTGTTGGAGGCTTGCCGCTGCTCGTTGGCGGTCCGGGCAAAGCGCGATTTCATCTTTTCCTCCGCAACGAACGCCTTGATGATGCGCAGGCCGCCGAGCGTCTCGTCAAGCTGGGACATAATCTCGCCGTTCTTGACCTGGGCTTCGGTCGATTCCCGTTTGAGGTTTTTGCCCAGGATGCTCATCCCCCAGGCGATGAGCGGAACGACCAGGACGGTGAAGAGGGTCATTTCCCAACTGATGAATATCAGGGTCCCGAAATAGAAGAGGATGAGAATCGGGTTCTTGATGAGCATATCGAGGCTGGTG
This sequence comes from uncultured Bacteroidia bacterium, assembly GCA_902795445.1. Classification (GTDB taxonomy): domain Bacteria; phylum Bacteroidota; class Bacteroidia; order Bacteroidales; family UBA932; genus Cryptobacteroides. The sequence continues at coordinate 3,558 of CADBLM010000221.1, read as the reverse complement.
GTGATGGATGCCTCCACCACGCCGACATCCCCGCTCATCCGGGCCACGATGTCGCCTTTCCTTTCCTGGGAGAAAAATCCCAGCGGCAGGCTCATCAGTTTGTTGTACACTTGGACGCGCAGGTCGCGGACGATGCCCGTCCGCAGGGGAATCATCACGGCGGAAGAACCGAAATAGCAAGCGCACTTGAGGGCCGTCATCAGTCCGAGGAACAGCCCCAGATAGAGCAGGGCGCGGGAGGAACCGAAGTTCTCAATCATCCGGCTGACATAGAAGTAGAGGTTTTCGGTCAATTTTTCCTTGAGTCCCGCATCCGGATTGTCCCAGGGAATGAAATGATAATGCATCTCATTGATGCCGAAAATCATTTGAAGGATCGGGATGATCAGGGCGAAGGAGAAAATATTGAAAACGGCGGACAGTATGTTCAATCCGATGGAACCCAAAAGGGAGCCCATATACGGACGGACCAGGCGTCGGAGCAGTCTCAGAAAATCTTTCATAGAATTTACTTATAACCTGCAAATATACGAAATTTACACGATGCGGCAAAGCCAGTGGAAAATCATCAGGATGCGCCGCCGCAGGACCTCGTAGTCCAGGGTGGAGGGCGTGTCGGAGGGCTTGTTGTTGTTCATCGTGATGCCCGAGGTGAAGAAAATCAGCGGGAAAGCGCATTCAGCATAGGCCTCCCGGTCCGCCAGACGATAAAAAATATCCGAGAAGGTTTTGCTGCCGTAGTAGTCGAAACACAGGTCGAGGGCGCTTCCGCATTCCCGGTTGACGGTATGGGCCAGTTCGGACAGGCCGTTTTTCAGGCGCTCGTTGCCCAGCATCATCAGATAGTCCGGGCGCTGCGCGTGCACGGGGGAGAGGGTGCTGCCGAGCTGGTCGATGTTGACCAGCATCCGGATGTCTTTCTCCCGGATCGGCCGTCCGTCGGACGGGTTTCGCAGGGAATCCTGCCGGATGCGCCGGACGAGGTCCTTCGCGCCCGCGCTGCCGGCCTCCTTCCCGTCCGTCAGGACGAAAATCAGGCTCGTCGAGGCGCCCCGGCCGAGCATTTTCATACTGGAAAAGAGGTGGGCGAGATTGAGCACGGCGACGGCGCCGGATGCATTGCTGTCCGCTCCGGGGTAGAAGCGGTTTCCCAGTTTTCCGATGCCGTCCAGATGGGCGCAGACGATGATGTACTGTCCGTTGTTGAGCGAGGCGTTCGGCTCCAGGCAGGCCGCCACGCTGTGCAGCAGCTGATGCTTGGTCGTATCCGGACAGAAGAGATAATAGGAGCCGTCCAGGGGCTTGAGCTTCCATTTGCGCAGCAGGGCGGCCGCCCGTCTGGAGGCCAGTACGCTTCCGACGCTCCCGCAGCTGCGGCCGTCGCAGAGCGTGTCGCAGAAAAATTCCACCTCGGCACGCAGGCCGGCCGCATAGACGACATTGGCGGCCGCGTGTTCGACGGACGAATACCCGGCTCCTTCCGCGGCGGGCGCGAAAACCAGGACGCTTGTCAGCACGAAGAGATATTTCAGGGTCCGGATACGCATCGGATGGCAATAATTTCTTATCTTTGCGGCGCGAAATTAGGAAAAAAAGTACAATTTTCGCATAGCTGCGCTCCCGATTTGAAAAAATATCTTCCATATCTGCTTTCCGTATGCCTGCTGACGCTTCTGCCGGGCGCCTTGCTGCGTGCACAGTATGATACGGAGGTCTTTATGCAGCGGGGACGCCGGGCCCTCGCGGACGGCAAATACGCCACGGCCATCGAGAATTTCAACATCCTCGCGCGGCTGGACACCTCCGACTGCTACACCTTTTTTTTTCGGGGCATCGCCAAGTACAACCTGGGCGACCTGCGCGGGGCGCGCGCGGACTTCGACCGTTCCGTGCGGGTCAATCCCGTCTTTACTTCCGGCTACCATTACCGGGCCATCACGGAGAGCCGGACGGGGGAATATGAGGAGGCGCTGGCGGATCTGGACAAGGCCCTGTCCCTGCGTCCGGGCTTTTCGGGCCTGTACTACAGCCGGGGCGTGACCTATTTCCTTTCGCGGCAGTTCGAGAAGGCGGTGGCCGATTTCGACTGGTATATCAAGCGGGAGCCCCGCGACCCTTCCGCCTATCTCAACCGGGGGGCCGCCAAGTTGTTTCTCAAAGACACGGTACAGTCGCTGGCCGACTACAACAAGGCCATCCGCCTGGACCGTTTCGAGCCCGAAGGCTATATGCGGCGCGGGCGCCTGTATGCGGAACTGGGTGATTTCGGAAAGGCCGTGGAAGATATAACGAGGTCCATCGAACTCGACCCGAAAAACACCTACGCCTACTTCAACCGGGCGCTGATGTACTACGAACTCAAGCGGTACAACGATGCGATGGACGATTTCAACCGGGTGCTTGCCGATGAACCGGGCAACTCGCTGACGCTCTACAACCGGGCATTGGTCTATACCCAGGTGGGCCGCTACGACCAGGCGCTGGAGGATTTGGACCGGGTGCTCGACATCAATCCCAACAACGTCCTGGCCCATTTCAACCGGGCGGCAGTCTTTATCGAGATGCAGCGCTGGCGGGACGCCCTGGAGGATTATGACGCTTCCATCCGCCTCTATCCCGACTTTGCCAAGGCTTATATGAACCGTTCCTATGTCAAGAACCGGCTGGGCGACAAAAAAGGGTCGAAAAAAGATTACGATACGGCGCGGGAAAAGGTCCGGCAGTACAGCGAGAAAAACGTGACGGACCAGAAATCCCTGGCGGACACCACGCGCAAATACAGTTCGCTCCTGTCTTTGGAGGCGGATTTTGCCAAGAAGGATTTCGACGACGAGTTGCTGCAGCACCGCGACGTGGATATCCAGTTGCGTCCGCTCTACCGTTTCACCATCACGCAGGAGGTGGACAGGACGAACTATGCGCTTTCGCGCAAATATGAGCATCCGGCCATTTCGCGTTTTGTCGCCTCCCAGCCCGTCCCGGTCGAACTGGCGGTCAAGGACGCCCCGGCGGACCTGGTCAGGGACCTGCCGGAATCCTCCGATTTCATCCGTTCGATGAGCGAATGCAGCCAGAAACATTACAACCTGGCCCTGTCCTATATCGACAAGTCGGTGGAAGGGGAACGGACCTACAACAAGGCCTTCCACCTGATGAACCGGGCGGTCCTGCGGGCGGAGGTCATCGACTTCATCTCTTCCATCGAGGACAATGTCCAGGTGCTTTCGATGGACGACAGCGGTCAGACCCGGGCCCGCGTCCGGGACAAGGTGACGCGGCAGTATGATTATTCGGAAGCCATCCGCGACCTGCAGGAGGCCTCCCGTATGATAGACAACATACCTTATATCTATTTCAACCTCGGCAACCTGCATTGCCTGAACGGAGAGCATATCAAGGCCATCGAAGACTACGGAAAAGCCCTTTCCCTCTATCCCTATATGTCCGACGCCTACTTCAACAGGGGACTGGTGCTGATTTATCTCAAGGACCGCGAGAAGGGTTGCATTGACCTGTCGCTGGCGGGCGAACTGGGCGTTGCGGATGCCTACGGGGTCA
>CADBLM010000220.1 GCA_902795445.1 uncultured Bacteroidia bacterium | reverse complement strand
TACGGTATTTATTGATCAGTCCCTCCATCACGAAGATGCTGTAATCCACTCCGATACCGAAGATGAAGGAGGAAATCATAATGTTGATGAGGTTGAACTGCAAGCCCAGCAGGTACATCATCCCCTGCACCACATACCAGCTCAGCAGCATCGGCAGGAAAGCGATGACGGTCAGGACGATGCTGCGGAAAGTCAGCAGCAGAATCAGGAAGACGAAAAGCGAGGACACCACCAGGACGACCTGGAAGTCCTGGTGTACGATTTCCACCATATCCCCCGTGTAATAGAAGGGGTCGAGAATGACGGCGCCGGGAATGGCGTTGACCCGGTCGTTGACCTGCCGGATGTTTTCCCTGTCCATCAGGGCGGAGGTGAGAATCAGCCAGCCGTTGTCGGACGCTTCGACATAATTGCAGAGGAAGGCCTCGGGAATGGCGCCGGCGTCCACGATGGAAGCGGGTTCGTAATCCGCTTCGGTCATCGCGGCGAAGGTACCGGGAATATCCATTCCGGCCGAATCGCTCCAGGCATACTTGGCATCTTCCTTTTCCAGCACACGGAGGGCCTTGCGGACACGACGGGCGTTCCAATACTCCTTCCAGCGGAGGATGTTCTCTTCCTGCTCGTCCGTGGGCACCAGCAGAAGGTCGGCGGAACTGTAACTGTCAACCAGCCCTTCATCCCGCAGTCCGGACAAGGTTGCCACGACTTTCCGGCTGAGGAAAATGGCGCTGTCCAGATCGGCTGCGCTGGCGGCATAGTACATTGCGGAAAACCCGCCGTTGACCTTTTCGTTGTAGAGGCGCTCGCTGCGGACGGTCTCCGGTTCGAGATAGCCGATGTTGTTCAAATCCGTGTCGAAACCGACCTTGCGGGAGAACCAGATGCAGACGATGCATACCAGGGAGAAAAGGACGACGACCGGCGTATTGCGGTCCAGCGGATAGGAGTTGATGCGGTTGACGATCTCGAAGGCCCTTTCATTCTTCACCGGACGGGTCTCTTTCAGGAAATGGGGCAGGAAGACCAGGGCGAAGAAAGTGGTGCCGATGAGCGACATCGAAGCGAAGAGTCCGAAGTCGCTAAGCAGTTCGCTGGAGGTCAGCAGCAGCCCCATAAATGCGCCCACCGTCGTCAGGCAGCCCAGGCAGACGGGCTTGGCCTGTTCCTGCAGGAGCCGCTCGATGTCGGGAACGTATTTGTGGTGCGTAATAATGTGCAGGCAGTAACTCATCGCCACCCCCAGCACGATGGCGCCGATACCCATCGCAATGATGGAGAGGCTGCCCTTGATGAGATACATTCCGCCCAGCGCCACCAGCACGCCGTAGAGAATCGGGAGAAGCAGGTGCAGCAGGGTGGACTTGGTCCTGAAACACAGGAGAATGACCAGACAGATAAGTATCAGGGAGATGCCCACCGTATAGAGCAGGTCCTTCTTGATTTGCCCGGCATTGTGGCAGCTGGTGATGACATTGCCGTGGAAGAGGAATTCCAGCCCGGGATAACGGGAGGACACACTTTTGCGGGAAGCGGAAAGCAGGTCGTTGAGCCAGCCGGCCGCCTGCGAGTCGAGCGAGTCGAAACCGGGCGTGAGGAAGGCCAGCACGACGCTGCCGTCCCGGGAGAATATATGGCCGTCACGGAGGGTCATCCCGCCCAGGTCGGGCAGTTCTCCGGGGAATTCCCCTGCCGCAAGCTTGTCGATGGCGTCCTCGTTCAGCAAGGTATCCAGACGGGCGTAGGCCTCCTCCGGCAGATAGGCGGGAAGATTGCCGACGGCAAAGCCGACCAGGTTCATCAGGTCGTCGTTGTCAAGGCGGTACAGGCAGTTGGCCACCAGCCCTTTCCCGTCGCGGGCCGCCACCTCTTCCATCCACGCGTCCATCGCAGCGGCCAGGGTCTCCGGAGCCGTTCCCTGACCGTTGTCGTCAATCAGCAGAAACACTTTGTCCTTTACCTTGATGTTGCTGAAAGCGATACCGCTCTTGCTGCTGTCCTCCGTCTTGGGCAGGAGGGTCGCGATATTTTCTTCGAAATGAAGTTTGCTCCCCAGCCATCCGCCGGCGACGGCCGTCGAAATCATCAGGGCATACATCCACCCTTTATGGGCGGAAAAGAAGCGGTAGAGGCGGACAAAGAGATTCATTGTTGTATATCGTTTCGGACGCTCGGTCAAATTTTTGGCTAATTTACACTTTTTTGTCCGAAAAAGCGTATATTTGTACGATAAACTTAATATAATTATGGTCAAGTTTGATATGGGAGGCTGCAACTCCTTTATGAAAGATGCAGAGTACAAAGATTATTTGAACAAAGCCCTGTCCGCCCTGGCGGTTCTCGAGAATGAAACCGGAGCGGGCAACGATTTCCTGGGATGGAAGCACCTTCCTTCGCTGACTCTCGCCAACCGCCTGGTGGACGAGTGCGAGGCCGTCCGCAAATCCTGG
>CADBLM010000219.1 GCA_902795445.1 uncultured Bacteroidia bacterium | reverse complement strand
TACGATAGAAGAATGAAAGGAAAACTGTATCTGATACCCTCCCCCCTGGGCGACGGCCCCGTAGAAGACGTCCTTCCCCGCCCCGTCCTGGATGCCGTCGGACGCATCCGCCGCTATGTGGTGGAGGAGACCCGTACCGTCCGCCGCTTCCTCTCCAAGGCCGGCCTGCGCGGACATATCGAAGAACTGGAATTTTACGAACTCAACGAGCATACGGACCGGGCCACCATCGAGGGATACCTGAGCCTTTTCGAGGACGGCGGCGACGTCGGACTCATCTCCGAAGCGGGACTGCCGGCCGTCGCCGACCCCGGTGCCGCCCTGGTCGCCCTCTGCCACCGTCACGGCATCGAAGTCCTGCCTTTCGTCGGCCCTTCCTCCCTGATGCTGGCCCTGATGGCGAGCGGACTGAACGGTCAATGCTTCGCGTTCAAGGGTTATCTCCCCGCCCGGCCGGATGAACGGAAACAAAGTTTAAGACAACTCGAAAAACGCTCATTATCAGCAAATGAAACACAAATGTTTATAGAAACTCCCTATCGGAACGACGCCCTTCTAAGCGATATTCTGGCCGTCTGTTCCGGGAGAACCCGCCTCTGTCTGGGCATCAACCTCACCTGCCCCGACCAGCAGATACAATGTATGACGATAGAAGAATGGAAACAAAAGAACATAACCATCGGGAAGCGTCCCTGCGTCTTTCTGATGCTGGCTTAGGAACTCCCGCCGACGGGGAAGCCATCCTCTCCCTGGAGGGAATGTCGTTCCACGCCTTTCACGGATGCTACCAGCAGGAACGCAGGGAGGGCAACGACTACCTGGTCGATGTCCACCTGGGCTGCGACGTCCGCGCCGCTGCCGCCAGCGACCGGCTGGAAGATACCGTGGACGTCCAGGAAGTGTACCGCATCGTCGCCCGTCAGATGGAACTGCCCCGCAACCTGATCGAGACGGTCGCTTCCGACATCCTGGAAGAGGTCTGCGCCCTGGAGGGCGTACGCCGGGCGCAGGTCCGGCTCAGCAAATGCCAGCCTCCCTTGGAAGGCCCCTGCCGGACTTCCTCCGTCACCCTGTCCGCCGCGGGGAAAAATCCTTCCGGGAAATGAAGAAAATCGCCTACCTCACCCTGGGCTGCAAGCTCAACTATGCGGAGACGTCCACCTATGAACGCCTGCTGCGGGAGCAGGGTTTCGACGCCACCCCGTGGAACAGCGGCGAAGCGGACGCCTACCTCGTGAATACCTGTTCGGTCACGGAACATTCCGACAAGAAGTGCCGCAACATCATCCGCAAACTGCACCGCCTCTCCCCGCAGGCGCCCATCTTCGTCACCGGTTGCAGCGCCCAGCTCCGCAGGCCCGCCCTCGAAGCCCTGGACGGTGTCGTCCGGGTCTTTTCGGCCGGGGAAAAACCAGCGGTAGCCGGCACGGTCGCCGCTTGGCTGCAACCCTCCCTGCCCTGTGAGAGCGCCCTGGACGAAACGGCGATGTTCTGCGCGTGGTCCAGCGCCGAACGGACCCGCAGTTTCCTGAAAGTGCAGGACGGCTGCGACTACAAATGCCACTACTGCACCGTACCCTATGCCCGGGGAGCCAGCCGGAACGCCCCGATTGCGGACATCGTCAGCCAGGCCCGCGAGATTGCCGCCGCCGGAATCCGGGAAATCGTGCTGACGGGGGTGAACACCGGCGATTTCGGCAAAAGCACCGGCGAAAATTTCGCGGACCTGCTGCAGGCCCTCGAACAGGTGGAAGGTATCGAGCGCTACCGCATATCCTCGATTGAGCCCAATCTGCTCACCGAAGCCGTCATCGACTGGATAGCCGGCAGTTCCCGCAAATTCCTGCCCCATTTCCACATTCCCCTGCAAAGCGGCTGCGACGGCATCCTGCGCGCGATGGGGCGCCGCTACCTCACGGAAGATTTCCGCCGGAAGATAGCCTATATCCGCGAGAAGCTGGGCCCGGAGGTATTCCTGGGCATCGACGTCATCGTGGGTTTCCCCGGAGAGAGCGAAGACGATTTCCGGCAGACCTTCCGCTTCCTCGAAGAACTCCGCCCGGCTTTCATCCACATCTTCCCCTACTCCCGCAGACCGGGTACGCCGGCGGCGGCGATGAAAGGGCAGGTGCAGGACAGCGTCAAGACCGAAAGGGTCAAACGCCTGGAGGAACTCTGCCGCCGTCTCCACGGGGAATTTGTCCGCAGACAGGCTGGAAGAGAAGAATACGTACTGATAGAATCTTCTGACAAACAAGGATATATGTACGGTTATACGAAGAATTACGTTAAGATACGTCTGCCTTATGATGCAGCCCTTGCGGGAGCCATTCTGCCCCTTACCCTGAAGCCGGAACAGCTCTGCATCGAAGAAGAAGGAGGAGCCTTATGACTAAGATGACTTTTTTGGGAACCGGCACATCGCAGGGTATCCCGATGATTGGATGTACCTGCCCTGTCTGCCGTTCGGCGGACCCTCGGGACAAACGCCTGCGTTCGAGCGTGCTGGTCGAATACGAAGGACTCAGCATCCTGGTGGACGCCGGTCCGGATTTCCGGCAGCAGATGCTGCGCGAAAACATTTCGCATCTGGACGCCATCCTGCTGACCCACAACCACAAAGACCATACGGGCGGTCTGGACGACGTCCGTTCTTTCAACCTGCTGGAAGGGCATCCCGTCAACATCTACTGCGAGCCTTACGTGATGGAGTCCCTCAAAAGGGAATACGCCTACGCCTTTGCCGAGCCCCGCTACCCCGGTTCTCCGGAATGGCAGGTGCATCCCATCGGGCCGGACTCCCCTTTCACCGTCCATTCCAACGCCTGGGAAGAATGCCTGCACTGGGAAAGCGGCAAGGGATATTACCGGACGCCTGCTTCGGAGGAAGCCATCGCCGCCCATCCGGAAACCGCCGCCATCATTCCGGTGCGCGGCTGGCACGACCGCGTCGGGAAACTCTCCGTCCTGGGTTACCGTTTCGGGGAGCTGGCGTATATGACCGACATCGCCTCCATCGATGAGAAAGAACTGGAAAAACTCAGGGGCGTGCGCGTCGTGACGGTCAACTGCGTCAAACGGGGGCCGCACCTTTCGCACTTCTCCTTGGACGAGGCCATCGGATTTTTCAGAAAAGTGGGGGCGGAACGTTCCTACCTGACCCACCTTTCCCATCTGCTCCCCTGCCACGCGGAACTCGAAGCTGAACTGGCTCCGCAAGGGATATCCGTCGCCTGGGACGGTCTGAAAGTGGAAATCTGAGCGAATCGGAAAAAGGATTTTGCAGATTGGCGGAAAATCTTTATATTTGCACCGCAATCGCCTCCATAGTTTAATGGATAGAATTTCAGATTCCGGTTCTGACGGTTGGCGTTCGATTCGCCATGGGGGTACCAAAAGCGCCGGTGGGCGCTTTTCTTTTTTTACGATGAAGAGCAAAGCCTACGTATTTTTGGCCGATGGTTTCGAGGAAATCGAGGCCGTTGCTCCCGCCGACATCCTCCGCCGGAGCACGAAGAATGTTCAACTGGTCGCGCTGGGCGACAATCTGACCGTCCGCTCCACCCACGGCATTACCCTTGTCGCCGACCTTCGGATAGAGGAGTTCCTGAAGGAATATGAAGCTGACCGCGAGACGCCGCCCGACAAGACGGCGCTGGTCTTTCCCGGCGGTCTTCCCGGCGCCACGAATCTCGCCGCCTGCGCGCCTCTGATGCAGCTGGCCGCCCGCCATTTCGCCGAAGGAGGCCTGCTGTGCGCCATCTGTGCCTCTCCGGGCACCCTCCTGCCGGTCATCGACGGACTGCTCCGCGAGGAAGGCCGGAAGGGCATCGGCGGACGCCGCTTCACCTGCTATCCGGGCTGCGAGGAAGGGCCGCTGGCCTGCGGCGCCCTGCACGAGGACAGCCCCTGCGTCACGGACGGGCTGCTGATTACCGCCAACGGGCCCGGCGCGGCGATGGAATTCGGCTATGCCATCACTTCCGCCCTGGTCAGTCCTCCGGCCGCCGAGGTGCTCAAGATGGGGATGATGTACACCGATAAGAAAAAACAATGAAACGCAAGCTCTTTCTTGCCGGCCTGTCCGCCCTGCTGCTGGGTTCCTGCCACCACGGCGGCCACTGGACCTTCAACGAGGTCCTCGTCATCAACAGCCAGCACATTATGCGCGTCCTGACGGTTGAGAACCCTGAAGACAGCCTCTTTCTGCGGCGAAAAGCCGATATCATTCCCCACAAAGACCTGACCAGTCCCGTTTACAAGCATCTGGTCCAGGGAATGCTGGCGACGGTCACTTCTCCCGAACAAAACGGCGTCGGCATCGCCGGCCCGCAGATCGGCATTTCCCGGCGCATCGTTGCAGTCCAGCGTTTCGACAAGCCCGACACGCCCTTCGAAGTCTATCCCAACATCCGCATCACCGCCCACCGCGGGCCGAAAGTGGCCGGCCGGGAAGGCTGCCTCTCCGTTCCGGGACGTAAGGGGCAGGTGCTGCGTTATCAGGACATCGACATCCAGTACACCTCTCCCCGGACGTTGAAAGACACCTCGGAACGTGTACAGGGATTTACGGCCGTTATTTTCCAGCACGAGTGCGACCACCTGGACGGCGTCATCTACACCGACAAACTGCTGGACGAATAGCCCGCTCAGAGCTGGGGGTCGAAAAGACGAATGAACTTCTGGAAAAAGCGCCGGTACCAGGGCCAGGCAAGAACCTCCTCCAGGGTAATCTCACGGCAGAGTTTCATATCCTCCATAAATATCTCTTTGGTACACAGGGCACATTCCCGGTCATAGAGATAGACATTGTCCTCGTAATCCAGACTGAAACTGCGGTCGTCGATATTGGTCGTCCCGACCATCGAAAGATAGTCGTCGCTGACGAAAGTCTTGCTGTGGATGAAGACGCCCTGCTTCTCATAGAGCTTGATGCCCGCCTCTAAACATTCCTTATAATAGGCCTTGTTGGCCGGCCGCATCACCAGGGTATCCACCTTCGCGGGCAGCATCACCCGCACGTCGATACCGGAAGCGGCCGCCGATTTAAGGGCATCCAGCACCGGCTCGGGCGGCGTGAAATAAGGACTCTGTACGTAAAAATAATCCCGTGCGTTGTACAGGGCCCACTCATAACTCAGCCGCAGGAGCGGGAGTGGCACGTCCGGCTCGTCCGCCGCCACCTGGACAATCTTGTCCCGCAGCAGCGGCAGGGCTTTCGCCTCCCCCGCTACAGGTTCGCAGTGGGGACCGGCCTGCAGATAGTAAGACAACGGTTTATCCAGCGTCCCTCCCGCCGTTATCCACGAATCCAGAAACACGAACTGGAGGCTCGACACGACCTCCCCCGTCAGACGCAGGTGGGTATCCCGCCACTGGAGGAAGTAATGGTCGTTGATGTTCATCCCGCCCGTGTAGCCGATCCGGTTGTCGATGACGACGATTTTGCGGTGATTGCGATAGTTGAGCTTGGTAATCAGGTCGATGAAGTGACGCCGGGGGTTGGTGAACTTGACCACGTCCACGCCCGCCTTCTTCATTTTGTCGTAGTAGGACGGAAGGATGGGAAGATTGGCGAAATTCTCATTGATGAAGCGGACCTTGACGCCTTCCCGCGCCTTCCGGAGCAGCATATCCCGGATGGCCTTGCTGCCCCGGTCCATTCCGAAATGGAAATACTCCATATGAATGGATTCCCGGGCATTTTTCAGGTCCTCCAACAGCAGTTCGTACTTTCGCTGTCCGGAAATGATATACTCGATTTGGTTGCCTTTGCGGGGAAGCAGGTAGGTTCCGGCGGAAAGCATCCGCGCCAAAGGCCGGTACTTCGGCAGAATCTCTTCCATCGCCCCTTGATCGGACAGCCGCCGGTCCGTCTCTTCGTCCACCTCCCGGGCCAACAGGTCCGTAAAGCGTTTGTGACGCTTGTTGAAAATCCGATGATGGCGCTGATTGATACCGAACAAGAGATACAGGACAAAGCCCAGTACGGGCAGAATGATGATGATCATCATCCAGGCGAACTTGCGTCCGGAACCGCCGTTGTCCTCAATGATGGACACCAGGACGGAGAGCAGAAGAAGGCCGTATATGAGAGAAAAAACAGTTTTTATCCACATAATCCTGCAATATACGGATTTTTTCAAAAAATTGTAGTATTTTTGGTCATCTAATTGCCACTTCTATGAGTTCGATGAAAAAAAAGGGAAATTTGATTGTCGCGTCGGGTGTTCTGGACGCTCCCACTGCAGAACAACTGGTAAAGGAAATGGAACCGGGCGCCATCTATATGCTCGATTTCAGCGCAGTCGAGGACGTGCGCTTCGCGGCGCTCCGCATTCTGCTCAACGCCCGCAAGGGCGGTGCGAAATTTACGGTCGTCTGCGCGCCGGACGCCGTCGCGGAAAAATTCGAGGATACCGGCGTCAGCGCTTTCGTCAGCGTCAGCCGCAAGCCCAAGCCGCTGGATATGTCCCGGTATGTAGAATTCGGAGAGAGTTTTATGTCCAAAGCCTACAACAGCAAGGACGGTGATGCGATGATCAAGGTGTATGGCAGCCGCGGCAGCCTGGCCCAGGTCGCCCGCGAAAAGGCGGTCGCCAAATCCGTGATGCTTTTCGGCATCCCCACTCCCCTGGTCGGCACCATCTACCACGACGGCGAACACTGGGCCCTGGATTTCGAGCGCATCACGCCCAAGCGTTCCTTCTCGCGCATCATTTCCGAAGAGCCCGAACGGCTGGAAGAAATCACCGTAAAGTTTGCCGGGATGTGCCGGCAGCTCCACGAAACGCCTTGCGACACGGTCATTTTCTCCGACCGCCGGCAGATTTACCGCAGCACCATCGAGCCGTCCGAGGCGATACCCGACGGGATCCGCAGCAAAGCCCTGGCCTTCATCGACCGCATTCCCGAAGCGACCACCTGCCTGCACGGGGATATGCAGCCCAGCAATGTCATCACCACCGGCAAGGAAGAAATGTGGATTGACCTGGCCGACTTCTGCTATGGCTATCCGATGATGGACCTGAGTATGTGGTATTTCCTGTCCAACGTGGCGCCGGAAGGACTGATGATGCATCTGTTCCACCTCGGCAAGGAAGAGATGAAGAAAATCTGGGATATTTTCTGCCGGGAATATTTTGCCACTTCCGATGCGGCCGTCCTGCAGCAGAAAGAAGCCGAAATCCGGGATTACTGCATCCTGCATATGATTTTCCTCGGATGCCAGTCCGGTTTCGAGCCCTTTATGATGCCGATTATCGAAGCCGGCACCGCGCGCTGGTAATTTTGAATAATTCAAAACAATTTCTAACTTTGCAGAAATAAATCATTACGACTATGGCAAATAAGTATGCCGGTACCCAGACCGAGAAAAACCTGGAAGCCGCCTTCGCCGGCGAATCCCAAGCGAGGAACAAATACACCTACTTCGCCTCCAAGGCCAAGAAAGAAGGTTTCGAGCAGATTGCAGCCCTCTTCCTGAAGACGGCCGACAACGAGAAGGAGCACGCCAAACTCTGGTTCAAGGAACTGGAAGGCATCGGCGACACCGCCCAGAACCTGGCTGCCGCCGCCGACGGAGAGAATTACGAGTGGACGGATATGTACGAGGACTTCGCCAAGACCGCCCAGGCGGAAGGCTTCCCCGAACTGGCCGCCAAATTCCGCGCCGTGGGTGCCATCGAGAAGAAACACGAAGAGCGTTACCGCGCCCTGCTGAAAAACGTCGAGATGCAGCAGGTCTTCGCCAAGAGCGAAGTCAAGGTGTGGGAATTCCGCAACTGCGGCCATATCGTCGTCGGCACCAAAGCCCCCCAGTTGTGCCCCGTCTG
>CADBLM010000218.1 GCA_902795445.1 uncultured Bacteroidia bacterium | reverse complement strand
GGACGGGATTTTCCTTCCGGCTCTACGAAAACCTCTTCGGCGGGGGAGTCGGCTCTTCCCTCATCCGCGCCATCGAGAACACCTTGAGCATCGCCGTCATCGCCTCCGTGCTGTCGACCCTGCTCGGCAGCGTCGCCGCCATCGGCATCTTCAACCTGCACGGCCGCCGGCGCAAGATGATTACCTTCCTCAATAATATCCCGATGCTCAATCCGGACATCATCACGGGTATCTCCCTCTTCATCCTCTTCGTCGCGCTCGGCATTACGCAGGGTTATACGACGGTTGTGCTCGCTCACGTGAGTTTCTGCACGCCCTATGTCGTGCTCAGCGTGATGCCCAAGCTCCGCCAGATGAAGCAGAATACCTACGAAGCCGCCCTGGACCTGGGCGCCACCCCTTTCCAGGCATTCCGGAAGGTGATTGTTCCGCAGATTCGTCCCGGTATGGTTTCCGGCCTGATTCTCTCCTTCACCCTGTCCATCGACGATTTCGCCGTCACCCTGTTCACCAAGGGCAACCAGGGTCTGGAGACTCTCTCGACCTACATCTATGCCGACGCACGCAAGGGCGGACTGACCCCCGAACTGCGCCCCCTGATGACCGTGATTTTCCTGGTCGTCCTGCTCTTGCTGCTGATTATCAATCTAAGAAGTTTCAAACAGAATCAATAATGAAAAAATTAACCCTTCTTTTCGCCGGCCTGGTGCTGGCTCTCTCCCCGGTTTTCGCCCAGAGCCGCGAAAACATCCTCAAGGTCTATAACTGGGCCGACTACATCGACGAAGACCTCATCGGCGAGTTTGAGCAGTGGTATGAGCAGCAGACCGGCAAACCCGTCAAAATTGTCTATCAACTCTTCGACATCAACGAGGTGATGCTCTCCAAGATCGAGCGTGGCCACGAAGACTTCGATGTCGTCTGTCCCTCCGACTACATCATCGAGCGCATGCTCCGCGCCGATATGCTCCTGCCCATCGACAAGAACTTCCCCGACAGCATCAACTGGATGGGCAATCTTTCCCCTTATATCGTAGAGCAGTTCAACAAGGTGGACGGCTATGGCAAAAACGCCAACGACTATGCCGTCGGCTATATGTGGGGCACCACCGGCTATCTCTACAACACCAAGTATGTCAAGGAAGAGGATGTCGCTACCTGGAATGCCCTCGCCCGTCCCGAATTCAAAGGCAAAATCTTCGTCAAGGACGCTTTCCGCGATGTTTACAGCCCGATTCTGATCTATCTCAAGCAGGACGAACTCAAGAGCGGCGCCGTCACCCTCGACTCCCTGATGTACGACTCCTCCGATGCGTCCATCCTTCTGGTGGAGGAGTATCTCAAGAGCGTCCGTGACAACATCGCCGGCTGGGAGGCGGACTTCGGCAAGGAACAGATGACCAAGGAGAAGGCTTGGCTCAACTTCACCTGGAGCGGCGACGCCGCCTGGGCGATGGAAGAAGCCGCCGCCGTCGGCGTCAGCCTCGACTACCGCGTGCCCGACGAGGGCAGCAATGTCTGGTTTGACGGCTGGGTCATCCCCAAATATGCCAAAAACGTCGAGGCGGCCCGTTACTTCATCGACTTTATGTGCAAGCCGGAGAATGCCATCCGCAATATGGAAGCCATCGGCTATGTGAGCGCCGTCGGCGGGCCGGAAGTGCTGGCCTCGCAAATCAACGGGGAGTCCTATGAACCCCTTGATGCCAGTTACTTCTTCGGGGAGGGTGCCGAAAGCGTGTGTGTCAATCCCGTCCTCTATCCTGACTACTCCATCATCCGCCGCTGCGCCATGATGCACGACAGCGGCGACCGCACCGACCTGCTCCTGGGTATGTGGAGCCGCGTCAAAGGCGACAACGCCTCCGCAACCACCTACATCATCCTCCTTTTGGCCGTCGTCAGCCTCGTCTCAGCCCTGGTGGTCGTCCGGCAGAATAAGAACAAGAGAAAATCCCGCAAGGGAAGACGCTAGTTCCCCCTGTCCACGGCGCTTTGTCCGGAAAATGCCGGAAGGGGATATTGCCATTCTAAAAAAAAATGTTAAATTTGTGCGTTTATAGCGTAGTGGCTATAAGCGCACAATCCGTCTGCAGGCAATCTGTTGTCATATTGCCTCCGGTGCGCCGCCCGTCGGCCGGATTCCGTCACTCCGACTCAAATTTTTTGTTTGTCAGGCGGAGGATTGAAAGTGTGCGCCTGCGTTATGTTGTCATTTTAGTAAACACCCAATACATCAAGATGAAAATCAAATCTTTACTGAACTATGCGCTGCTGGGAGCCGTTTTGTGGATGGCGATGGCTTGCGGGGCTCCCAAGCGCGTGCTGTATTTCCAGGACACCAAGGACGGGACGGTGGATACCATCGCGACCGAACCTTCTATCCGCATCCAGCCCTATGACAAGATTTACATCCTTGTGCAGACCCGCGACCCGCAGCTGACCGCGATGTTCAACCTGAGTTATCCGGGGAATAGTAATAATATGAACCAGATGCTTGCAGGCGGAGGCTCGAGCGGTGCTGGCGGCGGTCGGCGTATGAACAACCAGCAGATGCAGAACTGCGCCCCCTATACCGTCGAAGCCGACGGCACCATCAAGTTCCCCGTGATGGGCACCCTCAAGATAGCCGGGATGACCCGCTTCGAACTGATTGAATACATCACCCACGAACTCGTTTCCCGCGACCTGGTCAAGGACCCGACCGTCTTTGTCGAATACTGCAACCTCAAGGTGGATTTCCTCGGCTCGGGCGGCGGCGGGCCGGTCTATATCGACAAGGACCAGTTCTCCATCCTCGACGCCCTCAGTCTGCACGGCGACCTCAAGATTACCGGCCGGCGGGACAACATCAAGGTCATCCGTCAGGAAGGCAATCTCAAGAAGACCTACACGGTGGACCTGCGCAACGAACGGGAACTCCTCAAGAGTCCCGTCTTTTATCTCCATCAGAACGACATCATCTATGTAGAACCCCTGCCGGTCGAGCAGAACAACGCTACGGTCAACGGCAACACTGTGTCCTCCATCGGATTCTGGACCAGTATCCCGTCCCTCATATTCAGTCTCCTGACGATGCTTAAAGTTTGGATTCCCGGATTATAGAATAGAATTATGGCTACTCCCAACAATACGTTCAATGCCCTGTCGGACGCCCTCAATCTGAGGGACATCATCGGCGGATGCATCCGCCGATGGTACTGGTTCTTACTCTGTGCCCTGATTGCCGTCGGTATCGCCCAATACGACACCATGCGCAAAATCCCGGTCTATTCCCGTTATGCCAGCATCCTCATCAAGGACCCCAATACCCGCCGGACTTCCTCCAGCGAACTGGAGCAGATGTTTTCTACGGGTACCGCTCCCGTGATGCGCAAACTCATCAACGAGAAACTGACCTTCGAGTCTCCCGCTCTGATGGACGAGGTGGTCCGCCGCCTGGGTCTCCAGATGGATTACTGGATGGACGGCCGCTTCCACCGGCTTCCCCTGTACGGCTATTCCCTGCCGATAGATGTGAAGATGCTCGACATCAATCCCAATGCCGGTATCCGGATGCAGGTCAACCTCCGGCGCGACAGTTCCTATGTCCTGAGCAATCTCCGGCAGGCCGATGTCGAATACGCTTATGAAGCCCAGGCCCATCCCGGAGACACCCTCTCCACCCCGCTGGGCCGCATCGTGCTCACCCTGACGGACAATCTCAATCCCTCCCACTACGACAAAAACATCTATGTCAACCACAGGGGCCAGACGGCGACAGTCTCTTCTTTCGGAGCGCGCCTCAGCGTCGTGGAAGCAGCCGAGAAAGGAGACGTCCTGGACATCTCCATCACCGACAACTCGCCCCAGCGGGCCGAGGACGTGCTCAGTACCCTGATTACCGTGTACAGTGAGAAGTGGGTGGAAGACCGCAACAAGATGGTGATTTCGACTTCTCACTTTATCAAGGAGCGCCTGGCGGACATCGAACGGGACCTCGGCGAAGTGGACGAGAGCATCGCTTCCTTCAAGAGCAACAACCTCATCGTGGACAGCAAAAACGCTTCCTCGACCATCCTCGAAATCGGCAATTCCACCCAGCAGGGTCTGCAGGAGGTGGACAACCAGGAATTTATGTGCCGCTATGTGCGCAATTACATCCTGGAAAACACCTCCATCGATGAACTGATTCCGCTGCCGGGGAGCATCGTCGGAGAAGTGGGCAGTTATGTGAGCGAGTACAACAACACGGTACTCAACCGCAACTACCTCATCAAGAATTCCTCCGTCAACAATCCGCTCGTGATGGAACTGACGGAGACGCTCAACACCTACCGTCAGAACATCCTCTCTGCGGTGGATGCCCAGTTGGATGTTTTGAATGCCCAGCGGGCCAATCTCCAGCAGAAAGAGAAACAGATCAACAAGAAGATAGCCGACTCTCCCAACCAGACCAAGCAGCTGCTCAGCATCGAGCGGCAGCAGAAGGTCAAGGAAAGTCTCTATCTGTATCTGCTCCAAAAGCGTGAAGAGAACGAACTTTCCCAGACCTTCACCGCCTACAACACCCGCGTGCTGACCCCGCCGACCGGTTCGATGAATCCAGTCTATCCCCAGGGACGCCGCAACCTGATGGTGGCCCTGGTCATCGGCCTGCTTATCCCCCTGGTCGTCGTTTATATCATGGAGGTGAGCAACTCGACCGTCCGCGGCAAGAAAGACCTGGAGAACCTGTCGCTGCCTTTCGTGGGAGAGATTCCCCAATTCCACAAGAGAGGTATGCGCCGCAGCCGTATCCTGCGCCTGTTCAAGAGCAAGAAGCAGAAAAAGGCCGAGAAACTGGGCGTCAAGGATACCGTCGTCAAGGAGGGCAAGCGCGATGTCATCAACGAGGCTTTCCGCGTCCTGCGGACCAACCTTGAATTCATGATGCGGGACGACAAGGGCAATGTGCTGATCCTGACCTCCTTCAATCCAGGTTCGGGCAAGACCTTCCTGACCATCAATGTCGCCATCACGCTGGCCATCAAAGGCAAGCGGGTGCTGGTGGTGGACGGCGACCTGCGCCACGGCTCCCTTTCCGGCTATGTGGACCGTCCGAAAGAGGGGCTTTCCAACTACCTGGCCGGTCAGATTGACGATGTGAACCAGGTCATCATCGCCGATGAACTGCGGCCTTCGCTGCACATCCTTCCGACGGGGACCATCCCGCCCAACCCCAGCGAACTGATCGGAAGCGAGCGTTTCGAAGACCTGATCACGACCATGCGCAGCCGCTACGACTATATCATCATCGACTGCCCGCCGGTGGACATCGTGGCCGACACGCAGATTATCGAGAAAGTCACCGACCGGACCATCTTCGTTGTCCGGGCCGGTCTGCTGGAGCGTTCCATGCTCCCCGAACTTGAAAAACTCTACGAAGAGGGCAAGTACAAGAACATGTCCCTGCTGCTCAACGGCACCCTCTCCGAGCATAACTACGGCTATCGCTACGGCAACCGCTATGGTTACAAGTATGGCTACAAATACGGCTACTACGGCTACGGCGGCCATAAGTACTATGCCAACGACGGGGAGTAAGATACAGTTATGAGCGCTCCGAGGATTTCCATCGTCACCATCAACTTGAATAACAAGGCGGGTCTTGAAAAGACTTGCCGCTCGATAGCGGACCAGACTGTCAAGCCTTACGAGTGGATTGTGATTGACGGCGGTAGTACCGATGGCAGCGTGGAGGTTATCAGGCAGTATTCCGATTACATTTCGTATTGGGGCTCTGAGCCGGATAAGGGCATCTACAATGCCATGAACAAGGGCCTCGACCGGGTGACCGGCGATTATGTGCAGTTTCTTAATTCAGGGGATTCATTGGCGACACCAAGTGTCATTTCCGAAGTCCTGACATTTCTGACTCAATTCGATTGTGATTATATGGTGGGGCGTGTTATGTTAGACGGAGATAGGAGACATCAAATTGTGCCTCCTGATGAGGTTTCTGGTAGTTTTTTATTTCATTCATATTTATCACATCCAGCAACGTTTGTGAGTGCATCACTCGTTAAGAATATACTTTTTGACGAAGATTACAAAATTTCAAGTGATTGGATATTTTCGGTTAAAGCATTATTGCTCAATAATGCAAAGTATCAGAGTTCTGACATATTAGTAGCGGACTATGATACAAATGGTATATCAATGACGCATAATTGGGATGCTGTTGAAGAGAAAGAAAAAGCGTGGCAAAACATTTTTGGAGAAAGAGTGTACGAGGATTACGTAAGATTGACTTCCGGAAAAACAATCTTGGAAAAAATCGTATGTAGAATTGCAAAGTATAAGGAACTATATACTCTTCTAACGATATTGGCATTGCCAGTATTTGCTTTATATAAAATCAGAAAACATTTTTGAATGTGATGGAGCAAGTTGAACAAAAGTGGACGCGAGTCATAAAACCTAAGACAAATCTTTTAGATATTGACTTAAAAAATGTTTGGCGATATCGCGATTTGATTTATATGTATGTCAAGCGTGATATTGTCGTTCAATACAAGCAGACTATTCTC
>CADBLM010000217.1 GCA_902795445.1 uncultured Bacteroidia bacterium | reverse complement strand
GCGGCATGCCTGTTCATCATTTTCATGGCGGCCTTCAGGGATGAGAGTGTCGGGACGGATACATTGGACTACATGAACGATTATGCCCTTGTGGAAGAAATGACCTTTCAGGATATTGTTTATGAGTATGACTCCTATCGCTTGTTTTATTTTTTGAACAAAATCTTTACGATGTTGCATCTTCCCCTCTGGGTGTGGTTTGGCTTTGTCGAGCTTATTTACCTGTCTTCCATCGTGCGTTTGATCAATCAATATTCGAAAGACCGGCTGTACAGTATCATCATTTTCATTGTTTCCGGCCTGTTGCTCTTCTCCTTTGCCGGACTCAAGCAGACCTTGGCGATGAGTTTCATGCTGCATTCCTTATTGGATATGATGGAAAAGAAATATATCCGGAGTCTCATTCTGACAGCGACCGCCTTTTTCTGCCATCCGGTCGTTCTGATTGCGCTGATTGCATTCCCGCTTTACGGGTTGAGAAACAGCAAGTATTTTCCCGCCGTCGTTTTCGCTCTTGTCGGATTCCTTCTATTTTCCGGTATTACGGCGTTGACCTATCTGGTGTTCCTGTCGGGAGACGAACATTTCGAAGAATATCTCATTAGCAATAATTCATACTCTAGATATACACTGTATTTGTATCTGTTGATGCTGGTATGTACGATTCCTTTCATCCGAACTTATTTCAAGACATCGAATACATCCCGCTTTGAAATGGCTTGTCTGCTGCTTGCGTGCTGCTTCCAGTATCTGGCGTCCTACTCACCCAGCCTATTCCGATTATCCTATCTCTTTACGCCTTTTTTCCTGGTGTATCTGCCCGGTTCTTTCGAGGCCCGGAAAAGCAAAGATGTCATTTATTTCTTTTTCAAATCGGCTGCTTTGCTCGGACCTGTTGTATTTCAGTTGTATGCAGCGAGGAATTTCGTATTTTCCTTCGCAAATTATTAAAATCGCCTATGCCGAAAAAACTTTGTGTCATATCAACCACCGAAGGGACGATGAATGCTTTCATCATCCCGGCTATGGAAATTTTCGTGCAGCGGGGTTATGACGTGACCCTCGTGTGCAATATGTCCGAGAAATTCATACGGAAAAATGCCGGAAAATTCCGTTGCGTGAACCTTCCGATGAAAAGGGGCGTCTCTCTGTCCGATCTTGTGACGAAACCCTGGCGTTTCTGGAAACTCTTCCGCAGGGAGAAGTTCGACTATGTGCAGTATGCCACCACGAATGCTTCGTTCTATGCCTGTCTCCCGGCCCGGTTGTGCGGTGTCAAAACCCGCGTTTATTGCCAGTGGGGGCTGCTGTATGTCGGATATTCCGGTATGAAGAGGTGGTTGTTCAAATGGGTTGAGAAATTGCTGTGCGCAACGGCGACCCATATCACGGTGGCAAGTTGGAAAAACAGGGAATTCGCCGTCCAAGAGGGGCTGATGCCGGCAGACAAGGCTTCCGTCATCGGGGACGGCGGCACCGTCGGGGTGGATTTGTCCGTATTCGATATTGCCCGCCGGGAGGGATATCGCGCCCAAGTACTGGCGCAATATCCTGTCCTTCAAGGGAAAACCATTTTCGGTTATGTGGGACGCATTGAGAAGGACAAGGGAGTCGCCGAACTGCTCACGGCTTTTCTGGAACTGGAGCATCTGTCACGCCGGGATGTGGCATTGCTTCTGATAGGCGGCTTCGATCAGTTGAGGAGCGGTTTCGACCCGGAGCTGATGCGGCGGGCGAGGGTATGCCCGGCCGTCATTTTCCACGGTTATACCGAGGACGTTCACATCTATATGTCCGCTATCGATGTGCTGGTGCATCCGACATACCGCGAAGGTTTCAGCATGGTCATCCAGCAGGCGATGGCGATGGGGTGCGCTGTCATTACGACCGATATCCCCGGCCCTTCCGAAGTCATCGAAAAGGATGTTTCCGGACTGCTGGTGCCTCCCCGGGATTTCACGGCGCTCGGCCGGGCGATGAACTGGCTGGCGCAAGATGGGCAATTGCGGGAGCGCCTCGCCCGGGCGGGATACAGACGGGTATGCGAACGCTTCGGTAGGGAGCGGATGCTGGAACTGACGTATCAGGACCGGATCCGGATGATGAACGACAAACAATAAATAATGATATGTCCGATTTTAACCTGATGATTTTGGCTTCTACGCCGCAGGATGCTGTCGCGGCCCAGGAGGCGGGCGTGGACCGCGTTTTCTACGATTTGGAATATATCGGGAAGGCGGAGCGCCAGCGGGGGCGGGACACCGTGAAATACCACAACGACATTGAACAGATTCCTGCGCTCCGGCAGGTCCTGACCACTTCCGCATTGCTTGTCAGGACCAACCCGATTCACGCCTATACGCCGCTGGAGGTCGAAAAAGCCCTGTCCTACGGTGCGGATATCCTGATG
>CADBLM010000216.1 GCA_902795445.1 uncultured Bacteroidia bacterium | reverse complement strand
TCAGTAACGGCATCTGCTCGGAGAAGCGGATGTCTTTGAGCGTGATGCTCGCCTTTGCGTTGTCTTGCGACAAGGTGATGTCCACCTCCCTGTTTTCCATTACAAAATCTTGCTTCTGACTGTCGCTCGAAGCCGAAGCCGGAGTTTCCTGTTTGTTGCAGGCGCTGAAAGCCGCCGTGAGTGCGGCCAGTGCCGCAAGAATCAGTAGTTTGTTTTTCATGACTGTTATAAATTGATTGTTATTCCAAGTCGTATTCTGGCGGGGCGGGAGGTCTGGAAGAACTCGTTTCCCATCGATTTGAAGTAAAAAAGTCCGTATTGGGTGATGGTGAGATTTTCGCCTCTCACATACAGGGTGTACCCGTCCAGCACGAGACCTATGTATGCGCCGAGTTCGGCGTAGAAAGGTTGCGTAAGGGTGTTGTCTTCGTTCCACCAGATGCGGCCGGCCGCCTTTCCTTCCACTTGCAGCCGCAGGGAACGCACGGGGCCCGACGCAAACGGGATTTCCGCGCCGGCACGGCCGCTCAGGGTGTGTTCCGGAGCATAGGGAATCCGATTTCCGGCATAGTCCCGGTGACCGTCGTTAAATACGACAAAGCGGGCGTTCGTGTAGCCGTAATCGATGTCGGTGTAAAACTGCCGGATGCGGGCTGACAGGCTGAGTTCCGCTCCGAAACTCCGGGACTTGCCGGCGTTGGTCATCATCCGGCCCGTATTCTTCCCCGGCGGAAAAACCGTCAGTTGCTGGTTGGTGCAGTCGATGTAGAAAGCGCAGGCATCGGCGGCGTGCTGGTGGCGACCCTGTGGAACCTCAAGGAACGCAGGTAGTCTATGCCCGTTTCCGGTAAATCGCAGCCGGAATATTTGGAATATCGGATTTGCGCCGGACTGGCTTCCACCCCAGGGTCTCGTAAAAATCTCTTACATCCGCCTCAGGAGGCACTGGATGAGATTTCCGTCATCGTCTCTGAGGTGCATGCCGCCTCCCCGGCAGTATTTCCAGTGGGGACAGGCTGCACATTCGTCCGTGTACATCCAGGAGCGGTCCCGGTAGGGGAGGTAGGACTTCTCCCATACCTCCATGAAATCGTCTTGGTAGATATTCCCCTGCACGTAATTGGCGCGGATGCTGGGGCAGGCCGATATGGAGCCGTCGGCCAGGACCGAGCCGATGGTGATGCCGGCGTTGCACATATAGAAGTGGTCCCGCACATCGCCTTCGTAATTGCCGAGGAAGCCTTCACAGGCAAATTCGGTGTGGACGATTCCTTCTTTTCTGGTATTGCGGATGAATTCCATAAGCCCGCGCAGTTCTTCCCGGCTAAGGAACAACTCCGGATTGCCTGCGGCCCGTCCGGCGGGAAAGACCGTGAACAGCCGCCAGTCTCTTACGCCAAGGCTTATAAGATGTTCTTTCAAGGCGGCCAACTGCCCGAAATTGCGCCGGTTTACACAAGTGACGACATCAAAGGCGATTGCTCCGGAGCCTGTTACCATCCGGATGGCAGCAGAGGCCCTTTTGAAGGAGCCTTCGCGTCCGCGCATCCAGTCGTGGCTTTCTTCAAGGCCGTCCAGACTGATGCTCATGGCTCTGAGGCCGTTGTGCAGCAGACGCAGATACCGTTCCGGGGTGAGCGCCAAGGCATTGGTAACCATACCCCAGGGAAATCCTTTTTCGTAAATCATCCGGCCGCATTCGTCCAGGTCCGGGCGCATCAGGGGCTCTCCGCCGGTGATGTTGACCATCACTTTGTGCGGATGGGTCCGGGCCGAGACGCTGTCCAGCACACGCCCGAAATCTTCCTTGGGCATATCTCCGGCCAGGGCCGTCTGCTTGCAGTCGCTGCCGCAGTGACGGCAGTGAAGGTCGCATCGGAGGGTACATTCCCAAAAAAGTTGCCGGAGAGGATGTTCTGCAATTACATCGTCCTGCAACTTTTTATGGATTTCCAGTGCGATACGCCGCCTGAGGGAAAGCCTTTCCATTATTCGTCCTTTTCCAAGGTGACATCGGCCGATACCGTGAAGGCACCGTAATCCCAGACTCCGCTGCCCTGTCGGGTTTGCTCAACTTTCAGGTCGCTTCTAGTGAGGGTCTTGGTCTTGAAACTGCCTCTTTCCGGCCCGTCCACATCTTCCAGGATAAGTTTTGCCTGCTTCAAATCGTCCGGCCAGCTGTGTTTGAGCACTTCTTTTTCAAAATGACCCTTGGAGTCTGTGTACAAGGTGTCGTTGTAGTAAGGATCATTTTCGAGCGGAGCCAGGACTCCACGGATGCCTTCGATGGGCTTCCCGTCCGGTCCCTTGACATCTCCGATCAGTTTATAGTCAGCCGAGGGTTGGCCGTACATCGCCAGTCCTAATCCGATGTTTTCGCATCCGCTGAATCCCAGCAGGGCGAATATCGAGCCTGCGAAATGTTTCCAATTGATTTTCATAGCCCGGGCTTTGGTATATACTTCCGGCAAAACTAAATATAAAAATTGATTTTTGCAAGGATGGAGAAAAATACTAAATTTGTATCCGCATATTCCGATATTATTTATTATTACGAATTATGACGCCTGAGGGAAAAGCACGCGTCCTCATTGACCAGATGTTTTTTGATGCTGGTTGGAAGGTCGTTTATCCACATTCTTTCCGCTACTGAGCAGCAACAGATTGTTGATAAAATCGTTACTTGGTAACTATAGTTGTTTGAGCAGAGACTCAATAGATGGCTTAAGTGCGGGAATGTCTTCGTCAATGGCATCCCAAGTAGATGATAGGATCAGAAGCAGATTCTGCCGATGAATATTTTCGCCGGCTATCCTCAATCGTATTTATGGCATATAGGATATGCTGAACCCTTTCTTTGTCTCTAACTGGCTCTCTCATAAATCAGAATCTTATCTCTTTCAACGCTTTCCTGGGCAAAAGGAAGCAGAAGCCCTTCTTCAACCAGGTCCACTTTTTTACCGATAGCCTCAGAGAGAGCAACCATAATACGGGAAATAGTCATAAGAGAAATTCTTGAATTAGAATCATACTCTACAAGAATATCCACATCGCTGTCCTTGGTCTCCTCACCACGGGAATACGAACCGAACAGCCAAGCCTTCACTACAGGCTGTTTTTGTAGTTCAGCCTGCAATTTCGGAATGATCCTGTTAACCGACTTTGTCATATCGTTGCAAAGATATGAAATATTCGAATTAACTGTCAATACTTTCTTTTATTTCTTCTAGCGAACGGAAGATTCTCTCAACAACAGATACGATTCTTTGCTGCTCTTGAAGCGGAGGTAACGGGATCCATAATTTTGAATACTCCGATATCCAATAACGCTTGTGAGTATCACTGACAAGTCTAGTGATGCTCATAAAAAATGCAATGTAGCGAATGTCAATTTTTCCCTTTACTCTTAGTAGCTTCATCGCTGAAGATTTGACTTTAAATGGGAAATCTACATACTTTGACTCTGTCGTGAAGTCATCAAAGATTATTACCGGAAGATTATCGCAAACCCCTCTCCTCCTTTACAGCGCTGCCTGAGAATTGTGTCTCACGGTTCTTCTTACGAAACTGTTCACGCTTGATACTCTCTACGATAGACTTGACTATCAGATAGAGAACGAGAGCAACTAAAGCG
>CADBLM010000215.1 GCA_902795445.1 uncultured Bacteroidia bacterium | reverse complement strand
CGATGATGTTATTAAATTCTGCACGGATACCGACATTGAGCATATTTTTGGTTTCCCAGCTGAGACCGGGATTGGGAACCGTTCCGATAACGGCACCCATTTCACCCAAATAAGAATAGGACTCACCGTATGAATAGGTTCCTTCTGCGCTGGATGAGTCAACACGCGAATTTCCGGAAGTCCCGTATGAGGCTTTCAACTTGAGCATCCTCATAAAATCCGCATTAAACCAAGTCTCTTTATGGATATTCCAGGATGCACCGACAGACCAGAAGGTTGCCCATTTGGAATATTTGCCGAATCCGGAATCGCCGTCACGGCGAAAGTTGGCGGACAGATAGTATCGAGAATCGTATGAATAGGATATACGACCAAAATATGACATCGAGCGCTTGTTGGTCGTATTGGAACTGCTGTAATCGCTGATTTTACTGGCATAGGCCAATTCCTTGATGTTATCATTGGAAAAGCCGGAGCCGCTTACGCGATTCATTTTGTTTTGCTGACTCAGCAACTCAAATCCACCATAGACTTCAATTCCGTGCTTCTGGGCGATTTTTGTCGAATAACGCAAAACATTGCTGTTGGTCCATCTCAGATAACTGGCATCTGCCCGCGAGGAATAGCCAAGTTTTTCACCCGTATCCCAATCCTGGCCGTTGAGCGTCTTCATCGAAGAATACGTGTCCTCGTGCGAGTGGGTATAGTCGAAACCGAAAATGGAAGTCAGTTGAAGGCCTTTGATGATCTCCCAGTGAAAGTTGATGTTGGCCTTGCTCTGCAGAGTCCGTTGAACGTTGTCGTCCTCCTCGCGTGAGGGAATCTCATTGTTGGTAAAACGACTTGTGACCCAAGTATGTTTCGTCATATCCCATTTCTTGTTGTACAGCCGGTACTCTCCGTCAGCCGTATAAGGCTCGTATATAGGCAATACGTCCAAGTAGGATTTGCCGGGGCTGAAGATATTGGTGATATTGTAACTGCCTTGCAAATCAAAACCGAGACTGGCTCCTTTCCACAAATCCAACTTCTGACGACTGTTCAGGACGATACGCTGCTGATCATCTTTTTTTACAATGTTTTTCTTCAGATAGTAGGAGGCACTGATGTTGCTGCTTATCCTTTTACTGCCGCTTTGCAGGTTGAGTCTGGCATATACATCATTGCCGATTCCCAGATACTGACGTGCCCAATCCGTCGATGTCGTCGAGTAACTGTTCATATCGTTGTCCTGAAAGGGGAAATCGCTCATCGCATAGCCGGAATTTGTCCACGCTTCTTTAGCTACTTCCATATACTGCCGGGCATTCATCACTTTGAACATCGTGCTGTAATCCGGAGCAGCAACGCCAGCTACTACGTTAGCGGACACTCTGAGGGGAGAGTTTTTGGTCGCCGACTTGGTTGTCACCAATATTACGCCGTTGGCGCCGTTGGCTCCGTAAATCGTGGTCTGGTCCGCATCTTTAAGGACGGTAATAGATTCAATGTCATCGGGATCCAGATAGGAAAGGGGAGATACGGAATGAGACATACCGGGCATCTGATTGGTCTTATCGCCAGTATAGACAGGAACTCCGTCAATAATCCACATCGGCTCATTGGAAGCGCTCAGCGAAGCGTCTCCGCGGATACGGATATTGATTCTTTTATCTGTGGAAGCCGCATCGACATTGGCTTCGACACTCATTCCCGGGACCATTCCTTCGAGCAGACTTTCCACCCTCAGTTTCGGTTTATCCTTCAAATCGTCCGAATTGACCTGAAAGGCGCTGCCGACAAGGTCTTCGCGACGTTGTTTGGTTCCATAGGCCCCTACAATCATCACGGCGTCCAGTTCGTTGTCCGGCTGCATCGTGACATTGAGCTGACGCTGCTGCCTGACTTCAATTTCCTGTGATATCATTCCGAGATATTGGAAACACAGGGTATAGGATTTCCCCTTGGCCGGCGCAGCGATTTCATAAATGCCGTCCAGATTGGTCTGGACGCCTTTGGTGCTGCCCTTGATATAGACAAATACGCCCACCAGCGGCTCGTCGTTCTTGTCCGTCACGACACCGTGAACTTTGTCCTGGGCATAGGCCCCAGTCCATCCGGCTATCAGAAAAAGAAATATCAGGATATATTTTTTCATAGGAACTTCATCGTAATGACATCTTTCTTACTTCTTATAGTATTTCGGCCAGCAGGCTTCGAGGTACTTGCGGAGGACGTCTTCGTGCTTGTTCTCGGCAGGGGAGTAGAATACGGTGCCGCGGAGGGCGTCCGGCATAAATTCTAGGTCGGTAAAGTGACCGGGGTAGTCGTGGGCGTATTTGTAACCGTCGGAATAGCCCAGGTTTTCCATCAGGCTGGTCGGCGCATTGCGCAGGTGCAGCGGGACGGAAGGGGAGGCGTCCTCCTTGACGGCGGCCAGGGCGGCATCAATGGCCATATAGGCGCTGTTGCTCTTGGGAGAAGAGGCCAGATAGACCGTCGTTTCCGCCAGGGGAATCCGGGCCTCCGGCATCCCGATTTTGTTCACGATGTCAAAACAGGCGTTGGCCAGCAGCAGGCCGTTGGGATTGGCCAGACCGATGTCTTCCGCCGCCAGAATGCACAGCCGGCGGGCGATGAAAAGGGGATCTTCCCCGGCGGAAAGCATA
Source organism: uncultured Bacteroidia bacterium (assembly GCA_902795445.1). Taxonomy (GTDB): domain Bacteria; phylum Bacteroidota; class Bacteroidia; order Bacteroidales; family UBA932; genus Cryptobacteroides. Next base: position 4,576 of record CADBLM010000215.1, on the reverse strand, counting down.
CGGGCCAGGTAATATATGGCCGCATTGGGGTCGCTTCCGCGTACGCTTTTGATGAAGGCGGAAATGATGTCATAATGCATCTCTCCCTTCTTGTCGTATATAGCAATGTTCTCTTGCAGACAAGATGTAACAATTTTGTTATCTATTACTACAGGGCTGTCTGTGGCGGAGTTGACGACGATTTCGAGGATGTTGAGCAGTTTGCGGGCGTCTCCGCCGCTGAAACGCAGGAGCGCGTCGGTCTCGCGGACGTCAATCTTCTTTTGCGAGAGCACGAAATCCTCCGTGATGGCGCGGTGCAGGAGTATCTCAAGGTCTTTGGCCTCCAGACTTTTCAGCACGAACACCTGGCAGCGGGAGAGCAGGGGAGAGATGACCTCGAAAGAAGGGTTCTCCGTCGTGGCGCCGATAAGCACGATGGTCCCGTCTTCTACGGCCCCCAGAAGGGCGTCCTGCTGGGACTTGCTGAAGCGGTGAATCTCGTCGATGAAAAGAATGGGAGTGGACTGGGGAGAAAACAGGCCGCCTTTGGCTTTGCGGGCTCCGTCAATCACTTCGCGCACCTCCTTGACGCCGGATGAAACCGCAGAGAGGGTAAAAAACTCGCGGCCGAGGCTCTGGGCGACGATTTTGGCAAGGGTTGTCTTGCCTACGCCCGGAGGGCCCCACAGGATGAACGAAGTCAGATTGCCCGAATCGATCATCGTGCGAAGTACGCAGCCGGGACCGATCAGATGCTGCTGGCCGACATAATCCTCCAGAGTCGCCGGACGCATCCGTTCGGGAAGGGGAGCCAGGATATGCGCATTTTCAGCCATAATCTGACAAATTTACGATTTTTTTAGAATATGTACAGTTATTTTGCTAATTTTGTGTGACAAATGCGTGTGATGAAACGGATAAACCCTCTGGGACGACGGCTGTCGCTCCTTTTGTCAGCCCTTGTGCTGACGAATCTGCCTTGCCAGGGGGCGGAGCCTTCCGCCGTTGCCGAATTGCGAGAGGGAAGACCGATGTCCGTCAGTCTGGAAGGGGGAGTCCACGACTTGGGATTTACATATAGTTTTACTTCAGACAATTCGGATAATTTCCATTCTATCAGCATTTTTCTTGATATGCAAGGGCTTAGTGTCCGAAAGGTGGAATGGCCGGGCGGATTCCTTCGCTATGATTACCATTTTACCTTATACAATCAGCACCGCGTCCTGTTGTATGCCGGTCCGGGAGCCGCGCTGGGTTATGTGACAGATTCGGATGAAAAATATGGAATTACGTTCGGCCTGGCCGGAAATGTCGGTGTCAAATATATGTTTGACAGGCATTTGTCGCTTGGAGCAAGTCTTCACCCCGTTTTCGGATACAATCTGAACTGGGAAGGCGAGCGTCAGCGGCTGAATTTCTATGAGGCTGGACTCTGGAGAAGCATCCTGCCCGAAATATCGTTGAGTTATACATTTGGAAAACAACTGATTAAGTCCAGTCCGGACGAATTGTTCCCGCGCTGTGGACAAACTCGCAAGCGAGCCTGGTCCCTCGGTCTGGAAGCGGCTTTTCAGCCCAGCGTCTATATGTATCGCCAGTCAATGTTCTATTCGTCAGATGGTTACCGCTCTTATGAAGTGGAAGACCAGCCGCTTTTTTACGCCTGCGGTGGAATTTTTCTGACGGCCGGCTGGCATTTCAGCGAACAATACAAACTGGGACTGGCATTGGGATATGCCGGCATGCGGCCCGATGTACGGATTCACGAGATGCTCTTGCGCAATCAATGGTACTTCAAACCGATCAACGCGCAGGGAGACCGTTTTTTTGTCTCTTTGGATGCAGGTGTCGGACTGAAGGCGTCTGATTGGGGCCGTCCGTACGCAGTTGGAAAAGTTTCGTGCGGTTACAGCCTGAAAATTTCTGCCGACAGCGCTGTGGAGTTCTTTATCCGTAACGGTCATTGCTTCGGGATGCCGACACTTTATGAAAATGATGAGGCCGTCCCGCCGGAACGCTCGCTCAGAAGCCGGTTCTACATAACCAACGTGGCTTTGGGCATCAGTCTCAATTTGTGATACAATTTATATTATGTTAACTTGTATCCATAGAAAAATAATCCATACCTCCCCCCGTAGGCTGAATATCCGAAAAATTTGCTAAATTCGCCTTCACTATGGCAAAGAAGCGTCAGAATATCATTTTGGAGAACGTCCGTATCGAAGCGGTCGCGGCGGAAGGCAAAGCGCTGGCCCATATCGAGGGCGCCGTCATCTTCGTGCCGCTGGCCGTTCCCGGCGACGTCGTGGATATCCGCGTAACCAAAAAACGGAAAAATTATATGGAGGGACTCATTGTGCGTCTGGTGGAACCTTCACCGGACAGACTGGAGCCCTTCTGCGAACACTTCGGTGTCTGCGGCGGGTGCAAATGGCAAGCGCTGCCTTACGAGATGCAGCTGGAAGCCAAGCGGCAGCAGGTAGAAGACCAGCTGCGACGCATCGGGCACCTGGACGTCCCTGAAGTCTCCCCTGTCATCGCTTCCGAAAATACGGTCTATTACCGTAATAAACTGGAATTTACCTTTTCAGACAAGCGCTGGCTGACCGATGAGGAAAGGCCGGAAGACGGAGAAATCATCCCTTCCTGCCCGGGTGTGGGCTTCCACGTGGGGCGTTTCTTCGACAAAGTGCTGGATATCAAGCATTGCTGGCTTCAGCCGGAACCCTCGAACGAGATTCGCAACTTCATCCGGGAATACGCATTTGACAAAGGTTTGTCCTTCTTCAACATCCGCACGCAGGAAGGTTGGCTGCGCAATATGATTGTCCGTAACAACCAGGAGGGTGACGTGATGCTCATCCTCGTCTTCCACTATGAGGACGTGGAGGCCCGAAAATCCCTTTTGGACGCTGTCGGCGAGCGTTTTCCGACCATCAAATCCCTGTACTACGTCATCAACGGCAAACAGAACGACTCCATTTCGGACCTGCCCTGCCAACTATACAAGGGAGAGGAAGCCCTGTACGAGAAGATGGAGGACCTGCGTTTCAAAATCGGGCCCAAGTCTTTCTATCAGACCAATACCCGCCAGGCGTACCGGCTCTACGGCGTCGCCCGCCAATTCGCGGCCCTGAGCGGCTCCGAGACGGTGTATGACCTTTACACCGGGACCGGAACCATCGCCCAGTTCGTCAGCGGCAGGGCCGCCAAAGTCGTGGGCATCGAATATGTGCCGGAGGCCATCGAGGATGCCAAGGCCAACGCCCGCGCCAACGGAATAGACAACTGCGAGTTCATCGCCGGAGATATGAAGGACGTGCTGACGGAAGCCTTCATCGCCCGGCACGGGCGTCCGGATGTGATTATTCTTGATCCGCCGCGTGCCGGCATCCATCCCGACGTGGCGAAGGTCATCCTCTCCGCCGCCCCCGGCCGGATGGTCTATGTCAGCTGCAATCCGGCCTCCCAGGCCCGCGACCTGGACCTGTTCTGCCATCCGCAGGCAGAGAATGCCCCCCGATACCGCATCACGGCCGTGCAACCGGTGGATATGTTCCCCCATACGCATCACGTGGAAAACGTCGTAGCCTTGGAACAGATATGATTCCCGACCTGCATATTTCCGATTATGATTATCCGCTTCCCCAGGAGCGGATCGCCAAATATCCCCTGCCGCAGCGGGACGGAAGCAAACTGCTCTGCTGCAAACGTCTCGGCCCGGGAAAGTTCTCACTGGAGGACAAAATTTTCCGGGAACTTCCGCAGGTCGTTCCCGCCGGCGCGACAATGGTCTTCAACGATACGAAAGTGGTTCCGGCCCGGCTGCATTTCGTCCGGGACAGCGGGGCCCACATCGAGGTGTTCTGCCTGGAACCCGATACGCCGGCCGAGTATGCGACGAATTTCGCCGTCACAGAATCGTGCCGTTGGAAATGCATTCTCGGCAACGCCAAACGTTGGAAAGGTGACGTCCTGCACCTCTTTAATCCGGAAAACGATGAGCGCGTCCGGCGTCTGGACCTGACGGCCGCCCTGGTGGAAAGGGACGGTCAGACCGGCGTAGTCGAATTTTCCTGGAAGGACGGTTCCGCCTTTTCCCGCGTACTGGAAGTCTGCGGTACCATCCCCATCCCGCCCTACCTGGGACGCGAAAGCGAGGCTTTGGACCAGGAACGCTACCAGACCCTCTATGCCCGCATCCGGGGCTCCGTCGCCGCGCCGACGGCCGGTCTGCATTTCACGCAGGCGGTCCTGGACGAACTGGAGGCCAAGGGCGTGAGACTCGAAAAAGTGTGCCTGCACGTGGGAGCCGGTACCTTCCTTCCGGTCAAGGATGACGATGTTTCCCGCCACACGATGCACAGGGAACCCTTTGTCGTCAGCCTGGACCTCCTTCGCAACCTTCGCCGCCGTGCGGAATCCAAGGCTGCGGGACGCGCTTCCGAAAATCCCTGCATCGCCGTCGGCTCCACTTCCGTGCGTACCCTGGAATCCCTTTACTATGCCGGCGTCAAGTGCATCGAGAACGGTCAACCCTCCGACATCGGCCAATGGGAGCCCTATACCCGCGCCTACGACTATTCCACGCTCG
>CADBLM010000214.1 GCA_902795445.1 uncultured Bacteroidia bacterium | reverse complement strand
ACTGGTCGGTGCACCAGTACCAGAAGCCGATGATGGCGGAGCCGAAGAAGGCGCCGTACCAGGGGAAGGCCTTGTCCTGTCCGCTGCGCATCAGCGAGGTCATCGAGTCGCCGTAGTCGTTGACGGGCTGGCCGCCGCAGATGTCCATCATCGCGTTCCAGCCGCCCAGTTCTTTCAGGCCGAGGTAGAGGATGACGATGGAGCCGATGAGCAGGATGGGGGTCTGGAGCACGGAGGTCTTCAGGACGGATTCCATACCGCCGATGACGGTGTAGATGGCGGTGATGATGACCAGGGCGAGGGCGGCCACCCAGAAGTTGATGCCCAGCAGGGCGTTGAGGGCCAGACCGCCGGCCAGGACCGTGACGGACACCTTGGTCAGCACATAACTGGCGAGGGAGAGATAGGTGAGAATGCTGCGGCTCTGGCCGTTGTAGCGTTTCTCCAGAAATTCCGGCATCGTATAGACCATACTGCGCTCGTAGAAGGGAACGAAGACCCAGCCGAGCACGAGGATCAGCCAGCCTTGGATTTCCCAGTGGGCCTGGGCCATACCGGCGGTGGCGCCGGCGCCGGCGAGCCCGATGAGGTGCTCGGAGCCGATGTTGGAGGCGAAGATGGAAGCGCCGATGGCAATCCAGGTGGCGCTGCGGCCGCTCAGGAAATAGTCACCGGAAGTTTCCTTCTTCTTACGGGAGACGTCCCAGACAATCCAGACCATCGCCAGGAAGAAGAGGGCGATGACAATCCAGTCCCAGGACGCGAGCGAGATGCGGTTGAGGTCCGCACCGGCTGCTGCAATGAATAAGAGTTTGCTTGTCATTGTTCGGTTTTTTTATAGTTATGATTCTTAATAGGTCTGTTGGTGGAAGCAGTCGAAGTCCGCCGTGCCCCTTCCGCTGCCGAAGCAGTACAGGGCGCTGCGGTAGCCGGTGAAATAGTCCAGGGTAAAGACCATCCGGAGCGTGTAGGGCAGTTCGTGCCACTGCTCTCCGTCGGCCGACCAGGCGAACGAGGCCGTGTCCTCGCTGTCTTCCGCATCGACGGGCGTGAAGACGTAGCGGATGCGAAGCCATACGGGCGCGTCGTCCCAGGGCTTTTCCCAGATTTTCTTTTCCTCCTCGCGCAGGACGAGGGATTTCGAACCGTCGCGGGCGACCTCGATGCCGAGGCGGGCGCTGTGGCTCTGGAAGGCGCAGAGGCCGGCCTGGTCGCCGGATTTCAGGCCGGAAGGGTCGAGTCGGGTTTCGCTGGTGCAGCGGGGGAGTGCGGTGCGCTGGGTGAGGGTGCCCCGGGCATCTGCGATGCCCCCGGCGGGCGCGGCTTTCAGCCGCAGCCAGCCGGGACGGGCGGTCAGGGACCACCCGTCGGGCGCTTTGTGATTCCACTGCCATACCAGCGGCAGGGTTTCGCCGTCAAATTCGTCGCTGTCCCAGGCGTAGTCTTCCCCCTCGGCGGGAAGGGCGATGCTCACTTGCTGCAGCGGCTTTCCGCCCTCGCCCATCACCGGCCACCCGTCCGTCCAGGTGACGGGCTGCAGGGTGGGGATGCGGCCGATGGCGCCGTGGTCCTGGAACTGCATCGCGTACCAGTCGCCTTGGTGCGTGAGGATGAGCGGCCCCTGGGCGATGCCGTCCTTTTCGCGGCCGTCCAGCGTGCCGTGCAGCACTACTTTGCTTTCATAGGGACCGTCTATCCTGCGGCTGCGCCAGCAGGTCGCCTGACGGATGTCTCCCTCGGGCCAGTCAATCTCTATGATATAATAGTAATCTCCGATGTGATAGAAGTGCGCGCCCTCGGCCCGCAGCCCCCAGCCTTCTTTCGGTGCGCTGAGGATGACTTTCGCAGCCCCTGTGACGCTCCCGTTTTCCGGGTCCAGTTCGGCCAGCTTGAGGTCTCCGTTGCCCCAGACCACCCACAGCCGGCCGTCGTCGGACAGCAGGGACGGGTCGTGGAAAAACCAGTCGTCGAAGACCTTGCGTTCCCAGGGACCGGCGGCGATGTCGCGGGTCCGGTAGAGGTAGCTCCGGCGCTGGTCGTTGGCGACGAAGAGGGCGTAGTACCAGCCTTCGTGCAGGCAGAGGGAGGTGGCCCACTGACCGCTTCCGTAGGCGTTTTTCCCATTGCGGAGGTTGTAGATGTCGTCATCTTCCAGGCAGTCGTAGATGTAACTGACGATGCGCCAGTGCACCAGGTCCCTGGAGTGCATTATCGGAGCGCCGGGGCAGAAGAACATCGTGGTGGACACCATATAGTAGTCCTCGCCGACGCGCAGGACGTCGTTGTCGGGGATGTCTGTTCCGGTGATGGGGTTCACGACCGTCTGCTTCGCAGGGGCTTCCGCCCTCCGGCCGGCGCAGGAGAGCGTCAGCAGAGCCAGGACGGTGAGGGCTGCGAGCCGGGAAAATGCCGGAAAATAGCGCATACGGGCAGGTGATTATTTGATTTCCAGTGTGACGACGGAGGCGGCGGGAAGGGTGAGCGTGACGCAGTTTTTCTTTTTGCTGCTTCCGGGCAGTTCCTTGGAGACGATTTTGGCGTCTTTGAACTGGACGGGCGTCACTTCCGGAGCCTTGCCGAAATCGTTGTAGGCGTCGATGCGGTCGGCACGGAGAAGTTCACCGGACACGGACTTGACTTTCATCTTGTCGAAGGAGAGTTCCACGGTCACGTCCTTTTCCAGGCGGGGATTGGCGAGGGAGACGTGCAGCACGCCTTTGGCGTCACGGGAAGCGGACCAGCTGAAATCGTCCATCTCACGGCCGTCGGAAGAATGAATCTTGCCGCAGCGGCAGCTGGCGGGGACGTAGGTGGCATCCATATGGGGCGCGTACATCCGGAAAACGTGGTAGGTCGGCGTGAGAACCATCTTTTCCTTGTCCGTCAGCACCATCGCCTGGAGGACGTTGACGACCTGGGCGATGTTGGCCATCTTGAGGCGGCCGGTGTGCTTGTGGAAAATGTTGAGGTTGATGGCGGCGACCATCGCGTCCCGCATCGTGTTCTGCTGATAGAGGTGGCCGGGGTTGAAGCCGGGTTCGACTTCGAACCAGGTTCCCCATTCATCCAGGACCAGCGCGACGCGGCGGTCCGGATCGTAGGCGTCCATAATGGCCGTGTGCTTGGCCAGAATCTCGTCCACGGCTGCCGTACGGGTGAGGGTGTTGTAGTATTCTTCGGGACCGAACTGCGTGGCGGAGCCCTTGTTGCAATCCCAGCCGGGAACGGTATAGTAGTGCAGGGAAAGGCCGTCAAGCCGGTTGCCGGCGTTCTTCATCACGGTCTTGGTCCACTCGTAATCGTCTTCGGAAGCGCCGCAGGCAATCTTGAACAGGCGGTTGCCGGCGTAGTTGCGGGCATAGAGGGCGTAGCGCTTGTACACATCGGAGTAGTACTGGGCGGTCATATCCCCGCCGCAGCCCCAACTCTCGTTGCCGACGCCGAGATATTTGACGGTCCAGGGCTTCTCGCGGCCGTTTTTCTTGCGAAGTTCGGCCATCGTGCCTTCTTCCGCCGTCATATATTCCACCCATTTGGCCAGTTCCTCGGGCGTTCCGGAGCCGACGTTGCCGCTGATGTAGGGTTGGGTGCCGAGCATTTCGCAGAGGTTGAGGAATTCGTGGGTGCCGAAGGAATTGTCTTCGATGGTGCTGCCCCAGTTGTTGTTGACCAGTTTAGGACGGTTCTCGCGGGGACCGATGCCGTCCATCCAGTGGTATTCGTCGGCAAAGCAGCCTCCGGGCCAGCGCAGCACAGGAATTTTCAAGTCTTTGAGGGCCTTGAGCACATCGGTGCGGTAGCCGTCTTTGTTGGGAATTTTGGAATCGGGGCCGACCCAGATGCCCTCATAGATGCAGCGTCCGAGGTGCTCGGAAAACTGTCCGTATATGGCGGCGGGGATAACGGGTTGGTTTTCAGCATCGTCGTGAACCTGTATGGATACTTGGCCTTGCGCCGTTGCTGTGGCGACAAGCGCCGAGAGAAAGATGGTCAGTGTTTTTTTCATATATTGAGTTTTGATATTGTTCAAAGATACGCTTTATTTTTTCTTACCCCAATAGGTGGAGCGTAAACCTTTCGCCGTACCCGCGTAAACGAGGGTCTTGACGCGCGGACTGGCTTCCCAGTCGGCTTCCCGGGCTACCACGACCACGACGGGAATGCCGCCGCTGGGACGGAGGGTCAGATACTGCTTGTCGGCATCGTAGCTCCAGGTTCCCTGCAGGGCTCCGCTCATCGTGCCGTTGCTTGACAGGGTAAGGCTGGCGGCAACTTGCATATTGCCTTGAGAGTAGCCCAGGTTGATGTGTTCCCAGGTGCCGGGAATCTCGGAGGCTTTCACCTTGCCGTTGGTCAATCCCGCGTACCGCTCGGGGAGGGCGAGGGGCCAGAGGTCGCCCAGGTTATTGGGAGAGGAGGGACACCAGACGATGCGCCGGACCTGTCCCATCATCAGGGCGTTGTCTATCCAGGCCGGCAGACGGCCCTGCGAGCAGTAGAACCAGTCTTCGGTGCCTTCCTGCCGGAAGATGCTGCAATGGGAGCATCCGACCCAGCCGTAGCCTTGTGAGAACTGGTAGGGATGGGTCACGACGGGATAGGCGTCGCCGCCGCCGGTGATGTTCGTTCCCTCGATGTCGTAATACGGTCCGCCGATGGATGTGCTGCGGCAGACGCGGGTGTTGTAGGCCACGGACAGTTCGTCGTAGGCCATAAACAGATAATAATATCCGTCTTTCTTGATGATTTCAGGGGCTTCGCTGCCCTGCCAGCGGGCCCAGGAGCCGCTCGGTACGCGCGTGACGACGCGGGTGCCGAATTTGGGGTTGTTGCCCCAGGGATTGCCCAGGCCTTTGTAGGTACTGCCGTTGTAGGCGTTCTTGGGCTTGCCGCTTGCCGGGTCTATCTCCAGGATGGCGAAGCCGCTGTGCCACGAGCCGTAGATGAGCCAGTGTTTTCCGTCGTCATCCACCAGATAGGTGGGGTCGATGGCGTTGAAACGGAAGTAGGCGTTCTCGAAACTGCTGCCGTAAGACTCCGTACGTCCTTTGTCGGAGGAGGAACTGACGACATAGCCCTTGTCCACCCAGGAGGAGGGATTGGAAGGGTCGGTGCTCTCGCACATTCCAATGAAGGACAGTTCGTTGCCGAAGGTGCCGCCGGAGAGTCCGCCGAGGGCGACAAGGCTGTAGTACATCCGCAGTTTTTCCACGCCGCCGACGGTCACCGTGCGGATGACCGGGGCCCAGTAGCCCCATTCGGGCGAGACGCTGCCCAGTCCCATCCGGCCCCGGATGGCGTTGAGGGAGTCGCGGGCCCAGGACGGCGCATCGTTCATCGGACCCGGGAGGTGGCTCCAGTTGACCAGGTCGGTGGAGCGCCGGCCCTGGAAATGTCTGCCGGTCGTCGCCTGGAGATGCTGGTTGCCGTAGGAGGCGTCGGTCGCATACATATAATAGTAACCCTTGTAGTAAGCGACGGAAGGGTCGTGGACATTGGCGAGGTTCCACCGGACGTGGTCATTCCAGCCCATAATGCTGCGGTAGTCGTCGCTGTAGGTCGGGATGAAGGCGCTGTCGTCTTCTTCCGTCTCTTCCGCATCGTCATACCGGCACTTGCGGATGTCAAGGTGGCCGTGTTCCGTCGTCAGGTGGGCGACGATATCCTTGCCGGCTCCAATGCTGAACTTGTAGGTCTCGGTAAAGGTCACGCTCTTGTCGGCGGCTTGCGACGAGGCTTTGATACAGGCGACGCCGGAGCGGTTTTCAATGCTCATCGTGACATAGGCGCCGTTCATTTTCTGCCGGAAAAGCGCCCAGTCGCTCCAATCCATCGTCAGGTTGTTTCTCAGGCTCTGGTCCGTGTCGAAGGTCGCCGTGGGGGTCCAGCCCCAGGCGTCGGCACGGAAGGCGAGATATTCGGTATAGCCGTCCGCCCCGTAGGCTTTGTTGCCCAGAACGAGTACCCAGTTGTACCAGTTCTGCGTGGCGGCGCTGTAATTGTAGAATTCCAGATTGAGGATTTTTCCTTTCGGAATCGCGTAGGCTTCGGAACGGGAGGCACCGAAATCATCCGTGTTGTTCACCGACCCGACGGTGTAGGGCGTGAAGCCGGACTCCAGGGAGATTTTCGGCATATCATAGATGTCCCCGCGCCTGAGGGTAAGGGCGTTCGCGAGGACGCTCTTCGAGTCGGCTATCACGGCGGACTGCGCGTCGAGCAGACAGGTGGAGAGGCACTTGGCGGGATAGTCGCCGGTCGGGACGGGGATGTAGAAAACCAGATCCTGCTCGACGGCGGTGGGCGAGGACAGGCGGACGGTGACGGCGTCTCCGTCAAGTCCGGCCCGCGTATTGCTGATCTGGATGTCGCCGGCGGAAGTCCCGCCGACCGTGACCGTACCGGTCAGATGGATGTTTCCGGCATTGCTGAGACTCAGGCGGAGGGCCTGGGTGCCGGCCGGAACATTCCCGTAGGTGATTTTCAGCAGGGCGGCGGCGTGCCGGAAATAAAATTTGGTGTTGCTGCTGCCGTCCGGCGTACCGACCATCAGGTTGTTGGTGACTCCGACGGTATAGGTATAGGCGGAGGGCAGGGTGAGTTGAAAGGAGTTCGTCGCGGTGAAAGTCCCGTTCTGGGCAGGCGAAACGGCCACGAGCAGGCTTGGAACGGTCCCGCTGAAAGTCTTGGAGAAAAGCCCCTCGGCTGCATCCTCGCAGGTGAAGGTCTCGAATTTGCCCTTGTCCGTACCGACCGAAATGGTCTCTCCGTCTTTCCAGGCAAAGTTGTTTTCGTCCGTGAGGGCGCTCTTGGCACCGGACTCGATGATTGCTTGGATGCTCACTTTGCCGCCGCCCGTTTCCTGCTTGGAACCGGATTCGGCGGCAAAGGATTCATCCTGGATGTTTTCCTTGGAACAACCGCAGAGAAGGGCTGCAAGGGCGATGAATGCGTATGACAGTTGTTTTTTCATTTCGGTTGTTCCCGGATAAGAAGGTTACTGGACTTTCTTGCCCCAGAGGGTGGCGTCGTTGGCTTTGTCGATACCGGCGAAGACGATGGTCTCGACACGCGGGCTGGCTTCCCAGTCGGCTTCGTGGGCTACGACGACGATGACGGCGGTGCCGCCGGCGGGCGTAATGGTCAGGAACTGCTTCCCGGCGTCGAAGGACCAGGTGCCGCTGATGGCGGCGCCGGCCTTGTTGTAACCGGTGAAGGTCTTGTCAGCCTTGAACTCCCATTCCTTGGAAGTCCGCATCTGGGCGTTCTGCAGGTCGGTCGCAGGGAGGCTTGAGTCGGGACGGGTGTAGTACAGGTGGATGTGCTCCCAGGTACCGGCAATCTCGGACTCGCTGACCGCTTTCTTGGAAAGACCGGCATAGCGCTCGGGAAGGGAAATCGGCCAGAGGTCGTCCGGGGTGTCGGCCGTGGCGGGCGCCCAGACGATGCGGCGTACGTGACCGGTCATCAGCGCGTTGGAGGAAGCGTTGCCGTTCACACCGACGGGCAGGCGGCCCTGCGAGCAGTAGAACCAGTCTCCGCTGCCTTCCTGCTGGAAGACGCAGCAGTGGGAGATGCCGACCCAGCCGTACCCCTTGGAGAATTTGTAGGGATGGGTGACGATGGGGTAGGCGTCCCCGCCGACATGGGTCAGGTCCGTACCTTTGAGATCGACGAAGGGACCGTTGATGCTCTGGCTGCGGCAGACACGGGTGTTGTAGGGAATGTCCAGTCCGTCGTATGCCATAAAGAGGTAGTACCAGCCGTCCTTATAGACGATTTCCGGAGCCTCGCTGCCCTGCCATCTGGCCCAGGATCCGCTGGCGACGCGGGTGGCGATGCGCGTGCCGTAGTTGGGGTTGTTGCCCCAGGGGTCGCCCAGACCTTTGAACTTGCCGTTTTCATCATAGGCATTGACGGGCAGACCGGTGGCGGGATTGATTTCCAGCTGGGCGAAGCCGCTGTGCCAGGAACCGTAGATCAGCCAGTGCTTGCCGTCCTTGTCCACGATGTAGGTGGGGTCGATGGCGTTGAAGCGGAAGTAGGCGCTGCCGTAGTCTCCGTTCCAGCTGGCACGGCCGTAACTGTCGCGGGCCTTGTCGGAGGAGGAGCAGACGACGAAACCTTTGTCCACCCAGGAGTCGCAGTCGGAAGGGTTCGTGCTCTCGCACACGCCGATGAAGGCGCGTTCCGTCCAGCTGCTGTCGAAATTCGCTTCGGTGGAAGCCTTGCCGGTCTTGATGTAGTTGTCCACGATGATGCTGTAGTACATACGCATCGTGGGCACGCCGTTCACGTTCACCACGCGGATGACCGGAGCCCAGTATCCGTAGTTGGGCGTCTCGATGGCCGGCAGATTCATCCTGCCGCGGATGGAGTTGAGCGAGTCGGTCACCCAGGCGGGAGCCTCGTTCATCGGACCGTAGATGTGGGTCCAGCTGACCAGGTCCCTCGAGCGTTTTCCCTGGAAATGTTTGCCGATGGCGGCCTTCTCGTGCTCGTTGCCGTAGGAGGCGTCCGTGCCGAACATATAGTAGTAGCCGTTATACCAGGCGATGGACGGATCGTGCACGTTGGCCAGGTTCCAGTACATATGGCTGTTCCACGAAGAGATGCTGCCGTAGTCGTCATCATCGGTCGGGATGCCGTAGTCGTTGAAAGACGTGGTGCCGTCCGCTTTGGTCTTGATGCCCACGCCTTCGTCTTTTTGACAGGAGGCCGCCAGCAGGAGCGTGGCGCCGAGGGCGGGAATAATGTATTTGGTAATACGCATAATCTTTGTCTTTAAACGTTTAGTTCAAACTGGTGACGGGATGGATGGACCAACCGTTGGCCTTGAACCAGACCGAGTTGTCTATATTGTTGTTGGCCGAATTTCCCTTGATGTTGGGGTTCTCGTTGCGGACTCCGATGAAAATCGGGAAATACTCGTGCCCTGCGGCATAGTAGGACGTGTAGGAGTCGTCCGTCGCAGCGGGGGCGGCGCCGCCTTTGGCGTTGAGGTTGGCCGTGGTAATGGCGGCAGGATGCTCCTTGTCGTATTTTTCGAAGACATAACGGCTGTGTTCGGCAAGTTGCTGCAGGCGTTTCGTGTCGTAGAAGAATCCCCAGCGGATGAGGTCCACACCCCGGCCGTTCTCGCAGCCGAATTCCTTGGGACGCTCGACGTTGGCGATCTGCTCGAAGAGTTTGTCGGCGGTATCAAACCTGGCTGCATCCAAGTCGGCGAGGGCGACGCGGTTGCGCACCTT
>CADBLM010000213.1 GCA_902795445.1 uncultured Bacteroidia bacterium | reverse complement strand
GTTCTCTACCTATACTACTTATACGGAGACCAATGCCAATTGGGACAATCATCTTTGGGGCACTCTCTACAGCGGTTCCGCTTACACGGAAATCGGCAAGACCATCTTCGATCCCTGCCCCGTCGGTTGGAAGGTCGCCACGACAGGCATCGTGTTCCAGAAGAGTGGTTCCGGTACTAGTAGTGTCGGTTTCCAGCATACCAGCCCTAACGACTACTTCGTGTATTCGGGGAACCGCGGCACCAGTTCCGGTGCGCTCGGCAACGTTGCCAGCAACGGCTACTATTGGTCGTCTTGTCAGAGCAGTTCGTCCAGCGGCTACGGGCAGAATCTGTACGCGAGCGGAACTTCCAACTTCTATCCCACGGTCAGCAGCAACCGGGCTGGCGGGTTCACGGTCCGTTGTGTCCGTCTCCAGAATTAACATAGAACCCGGCCAGGCCCTCCGGGCGAGGCCGGGTGATTTTTTTTGAAAAACAGTCATTTCCCGCCAAAATGGGTTGTTTTGAGCAACTTTGGCTTAAAACTCTTCTGTATTCTCAACAAATAAGTCTTTTAGTGTGAGCACTTTATTGAAATCACCGCTATGCTCTCCTTGCGTTAAACCCTTGGTGGTAACAAGTACGGTTCGTATCGCTTCATGATGGGGATACTCGGCCTGGAAAGAGGTGTATTCATAGCGCGAATACTTCATCTCGCAAATATCGGTTATTCCATCGGCGCGTTCGATAATCATATCAATCTGGCCGGTTGGTTTACCTCCCGTCGTGCCTGTCAGAGAGTTCTTCGACCATCGCCCGGGCGACGGCGAGCGAGGCGCCCCTGCCGCCGAGGGCTTCCCGGATTTCGGCGTAGCCCTTTTTCATCTCTTCCCGGCAGGCCGGCTCCATCAGCCGCCGGACTTCCGCCGCCACGGCCTCCGCGTTGAACGCATCCTGGATAAACTCCTTGAAAAGCAGCCGGTCCAGAATCAGGTTGCCCAGGGAAATGTAGGAAATATGCTCAAGAATCCGCAGGATATACTTTCCGACAAAATACGTAACGCCCGAAGTGGACCAGCAGACCACCTGCGGCGTACCGATGAGGGCCGCCTCCAGTGAAGCCGTCCCCGAATTGATGACCGCACATTCCGCGTGGCGCAGCACTCCGTAGGTGTCGCCGAAGGCCAGGTGGACATTTTCCCGTCCGCCGATATAAGGCAGGTAGTCTTCCGCGCTGCGGGAAGGAGCACCGGCCACGATGAAATGCAGGTCCGGTTCCGACTTCTGCAGCAGGCCGGCCGCCGCCATACACACCGGCATCATCCGCGAAATCTCCCCGCTGCGCGAGCCGGCCAGCAGAGCCACATAACGGCACTCCTTCAGTCCGTGCGCAGCGAAGAACGCTTCGCGGGACTGCGACATCGCCGGAGAACGGTCCACCGCATCAATCAAAGGATTGCCCTTGTAGATGAACGGAATCCCCTTGCGTGTGAAATAAGGGATTTCAAAAGGAAAAATGATGAACAGACGGTCCACATAAGCCTTGATCTGCCGAATCCGGCCTTCACGCGAGGCCCAGACCTTGGGGGCGATGTAATAAAAAACCTTGATGCCCTTTTCGTGGGCGAAACGGGCCATCTTGAGGTTGAAGCCGGGGTAGTCGATCAGGATGAGCACATCCGGCCGGAAAGCCACCAAGTCCTCCTGGCAGAACCGCAGGTTGCGCGAAATTTTTCCCAGGTTTTTCAGCACGTCGCTGATACCCATCACGGCCGTATCCCGGTAATCCCGGACCAGACCTCCTTCCGGCCCGTTCCCGCGCCCCGATTCTTCCCAGGCGGCTTTCATCATTCCGCCGCCCCAGAAACGGATGAGCGCCTGGGCGTCCACCTCCGTCAACCCCTTGAGCAGATTGCTGCCGTGAAGGTCTCCGGACGCTTCTCCCGCTATGATGTAATATCTCATCTGCTGAAAAGGGTTTTCAGATTTTCCATTTCCCGGTAGTCCGTACTGTCGATGTTGTGCGGCACGATGGAAATCCATCCCTGCGCCACCTTGCGATGGTCGGCGTCAGGCGTATTGCCCGCATCGTCCGTGATGTCGCCCTCCAGGTGATAGGTTCCGTCGGGATTGAGGACGAATTCATCGCTCCAATGTACACGGCCCATATTGCAGACGGCGACACCTTTGATTTCCTCCGGCGGAAGGTCGGGAAAATTGATGTTGTAATAGAGGCCGGTAAATCTGTCCGCTTGTCCGCAGTGGGGCAGCAGTCTCTCCAGGATGCCCGGAAGGAAGGCTTCCACGCCGCTGAAATCCGGATCTTCGGTCCACGCGTTCAGGGATACGCCGATGGCAGGAATCCCGTTCACGGCTCCTTCCGCAGCCGCGCCGAGGGTGGCGGAATAACAGGCGGCGGTCGCCGAATTCGCCCCGTGGTTGATGCCGGCGATGACCAGGTCGGGCCGGTCTCCCCGGAACGTCTCGTCCAGCGCGAACTTGACGCAGGCGTCGGGGGTGGAATCCAGATGCTGCCAGCGGATGCCCCCGCGCACTTCGACGGGGGAGGCGTGCAACCGCTGGTGCATACCCAGCGGAATGGCCATCGACATACCGGATTGAGCCTCGCTGGGAGCCACGACCGTCACTTCCCCGTATCTTTTCATCAGTCCGGCCAGGACGCGGATGCCTTTGGCCCTGATGCCGTCATCATTTGTAACCAGAATCTTCATCATTTTGCAAAGGTAGAAAAAATCACGTAAATTTGCGGTAATGAAAATGTATCCTATACTCCTCCCGCTCCTGCTGCTGGCGAGCCTCGCTCTGTCCGCCAAGGACCGGATGTTCGTACTTCCGTCCCTCGATGCGCAAGGGGACAGCGCGGCCGTACTGGCGATGCGCCATCGGATGGATTCCATACGCCGGCATCGTCCCACCGTCGCCCTCGTGCTGGCCGGCGGGGGAGCCAAGGGCGCCGCCCACGTGGGCGTACTCAAGTTTATGGAGGAAAACAACATCCCCATCGACCTCATCACCGGCACCAGTATGGGCGGGCTCGTCGGAGGACTGTACTCCCTGGGGTACCGCGCCGACGAACTGGATTCCCTGCTTCGCTCGATGGACTGGACCGTGATGATGAGCGACCGCATTCCCAAGTACCATATCGGTTACCAGGATAAGAAGTATAAGGAAACCTTCGCGCTGAGCGTTCCCTGGTATTATGAAAATGACGACTGGAAAAAACGGGTGGCCTCCGGTATCGATATGGAAGGGCCCGCAAGGAAACGCCTTTTCGACGAGCGGCTGCTTCCCTTCCGCGCCGGCATTCCGGACGGCTACCTCTATGGACTCAATATCCACAATACCCTCAGCAGTATGACCGTCGGCTATCAGGACAGCCTGGAATTCCGCAAACTGCCCATTCCCTTTTTCTGTGTCGCCACCGACCTGGTGTCCCAGCGGGAAAAGAACTGGATGCGCGGCCAGGTGGTGGACGCCCTTCGTTCCACGATGAGCATTCCCTTCCTCTTCAAGCCGCTGAGAAAAAACGGAATGGTGCTGATTGACGGCGGGATGCGGAACAATATGCCCGTGGATATCGCCCGGGCGATGGGGGCGGACATCGTGATTGCGGTGGACCTTTCGGAAACGACCGAAAGCGAGAAGAACGTCAACACCATCTTCGATGTGATGATGCAGAGTTTCAATGTGATGAGCCGTGATGCCTACGATGCGAACATCGGGAATATCGACGTCTATCTGCACCCCAATCTCTACGGCTACAATATGCTCAGCTTTTCCGCTGAAAATATCGCGGACATCATCGGAAAAGGCTATCAGGAGGCGCAGAATCATTCCGACGAACTGGCCGGAGTGGCCCGTCGTACCGGAGCCGAAGGTACCCGCCTGTCCGCTCCGCCCGCCACGGATATGGGACGCACGCCGGTCGTTTTCTCGGCCATCCGTTTCGAAGGCCTCACAACGGTCGAAAGCCAGTATTTTGACGGACGCCTCCAACCCGGTACGCCCTATCTCAAGTCGGACGTCGAGTCTCTGGTGGCCGACATCTATGCGACGGGATGTTTCGAAACCGTTACCTGGCAGGTGAAAGGGGAGCGCGAACCCTACGAACTGACGATACGTTGCAGCAAAGGCCCCGTCCATCATTTCGGCCTGGGACTGCGGGCCGATACCGAGGAAATCGTTTCCCTGGGACTCAACCTCTCTTTCTGGGCGCACCGCCTGTACGGTTCCCGTCTCGACGCCACCGTCAAACTGGGCGTGAGCCCCTATGCCCGCGTCGAGTACGCCTACCGTTTCCTGAAAGGCCCTCAGCTCAGCCTGTCCCTGGATACCCGCTATGTCGATTACGACTCCCACAACCGCTCTTATCTGGGCAGCCGTGACAGCAATCAGGATGACCGCAACCGATTCTGGACCAACGACCTGACCTTCCTGGTCCGCAGCCGCGACTTTCCGTTTCTCGATATGTACGCGGGATTCAACGCCGGCAATATCCCGTATTACCATTTCAACAACTTGTCCCGCAACGACTGGAACGTGCATTTCTCGGCGCTCGCCCACGTGGTTTTCGACAAGCAGGACGACAGTTATTTCCCGGAGAGGGGTGGGGTCGTCCAGGCGGATTACCAGTTTGTCTTCGGCAGCAGGAGTTTCAGCCAGAACGGCCAGCAGGTGCCGGATTTTGACGGGTTTCCGCCCTATCACATCGCCGCCCTGCGCCTCCAGCGGGTTTTCCCGATAGGCAACTTCGCGATTCTCACTTCCTTGCACGGCCGCTATGTCTCGCGCAGCTACGATGACGTCCTGTTCATTCACCGCAACTATGCCGGCGGCTATGTACCGGGGCGGATGGTCCCCGGCCATATGCCGCTGCGCTTTATCAACGGCGTCAACCAGTTCGAGCGGATAATGGCCATCCTCGACATCGACTTCCGCTACAAGTTCCTGGAAAAGAACTATATCACCCTCTCGGTGTGTACGCTCAACCAGGCGCCCGATTTTAAAAATTTCCGTTTTACCCTCGCCGACAACGCCTTCGCCTGCGGATTCTCCCTGCAATACGGACGCAAGACCATCGCCGGTCCGCTCCGGGCGGGCATCAACTGGAACACCATTGACCGCCGTGTCGGTTTCTATCTGGGAATAGGTTATGATTTCTGACAATATGCAAGCACTCATCCAATCCTTTTTCGTCAAAGGTCTCTGGGGATTCAAGGACATCCGCTGGGACGATATCCACCCGGACCTCAATATCCTGGTCGGAGTCAACGGCTGCGGAAAAAGTACGCTGCTGGGGATTATGTATGACTATTTCCGCCCTGCGGAAGACGCTCCCCGCAATTATGAGCAGGTCCGGGCCCTGCCGGCCGCCCTGCCTGAAGAGGTGGAAGTGGTCCTCCTGCGGCCGATGGACGCGCTTGTCAGCGGGATGGGGGACAGCCTTGCGCGTGCCCTCGCGGCGGGAGAGGCTTTCTCGGAAGTCCTGTCCCTGCTGAACGAACTCTTTTCGAAGACCGGCAAGAAAGCGGCCGTGGACGGCGGGGAACTTGTGTTCTACCAGGCTGGGCAGCGCCTGACCGTAGGCAAATTGTCCACGGGCGAAAAGCAGTTGCTGCTGGTCCTGCTGAAGGTCTTCCTGACCCGGGGCAAGCCGGCCGTCATCCTTCTGGACGAGCCGGAAATATCCCTCCATATCAGTTGGCAGCGCCGGATCGTGGATGTCATCCGCGGACTCAATCCGCAGAGCCAGATTTTCATCACCTCCCATTCCCCGAGCATCTTCAGCAGCGGCTGGGGGGACAAGGTGGTCTATTTTGAAGATATCGAGTCGGAAAGAAACTGATATGGACGACCGCATCCGGGAGCAGGCAGAGTATTTCGCCAACATTCCGCTCATCGAACGGGATGTCCGCGCCAGCGTCCATCTGGAGGCGGAGGCGGATATCCTCTTCTGGGATACGATGCTTCAGCGTTACCGGCCCGGCAAATACAATTATATCTATCACAGCCGCAGCCGCAACGGCGGAATGACCAGCGGCGTCTGCCAGTGCCTGCTGTACCGGCCCTATCTGTCGGAACGGTTCTTTATCTGCATCGACAGCGACTTGCGCAGTTTCTATACCCGGTCCTACCGGGCGGAATTTTTCATCCTGCAGACCCACGCCTATTCCTGGGAGAACCATTACTGCTGGGCCGACGGCCTCCAGCAGCGGCTGAAAGCCCGTTTCCCGCGTGCGGCGGGGCAGTTTGATTTCCGGGATTTCCTGCTCCGGCTGTCCCGTCTGCTTTACCGTCCCTTTGTGCGGACGCTTTATGCAGGGGATGCTCCCCGTGCGACGATGCCGGAAATCGGCGCCTGCCTCTCGTTTCAGTTGAGAAAATCAAGCCTGCTCAAAGGAGCGGTTCCCTATTTGAATCGCATCCGGCGCAACCTGGCCCGGCTTCCCGGTGCCGGGACTCCGATCCCGCAGGAGTGGATGCAGCGGGCGGCGCAGGCCGGGATGACTCCCGACAATGTCTATCTGCATTTCAGGGGGCACAATATCTATGACTGCGTCTGTCATCTGGGGCTGCTCCTCTGCGGCTGTTCCCGCAGCCAGTTCGAGGAAGAGGTTCTTCTGCGTTCCTG
>CADBLM010000212.1 GCA_902795445.1 uncultured Bacteroidia bacterium | reverse complement strand
TCAGTATATACGTCAAGAAGGACTTTCTGACCGTCTTTGTTGATTTGCTGAATGGCAGTGACAATTGCCGCGACGGTCTCTGCACGCCCGATAATCAGTTTTCCTGTATAGAGTATCCGGATGGGACCGGACACTACCGATGCGAAAGTCGGCTCCACCAACCGTACAGGCTTGGTCAGCAGGACCGAGTCGATTCCGAACTCCGCATCCAGTTCCCGTTTCATCTTCGGGCAAATCGCGAACACGACATCACACTCGTGAATCAACGCCTTCACGCTGCGCCTGAGCCATCTGCGGTGGAGGCGGTACAAGGGGCTTCGAGGGTCCTGCCTGAAAGTAAAATTGTCATCCCACATATATCCCAGCACCCGCTTAGGCTTGAATTTTTTGATAATATAAAGGTTCAGGCGGTTGAAGTGAATATAACTTTCTATCGGGAAGAAAAATACCTCCGGCCCGAAAACCTCTATGAAAGCATCCAATTGACGGCTCTTCCAATGTCCCCATTTCCACAAGATTTCCCGGATGAGTACATAGAAATAGCGGCTGAAAAGATGCCGGCCGCCATAGCGCCTGCTTTCCTGCTGAAGTTCCGCATCATTTTCGCCATTATCCTGCGGAAGATACGCCTCTCCGGTAATGAGGGACGGGTGAAAGATACTCCTGATGACCCGGCCCTCCAGGATATGGAAGTAGCGTCCGGCTGCTTTCGAGTCCGATTTCCGCGCCCTGATGTTGATGGACGCCACATTCTCGCTGTCAAAACCGGACAGCAGGGACGACATCGTATCGGAACCGGTTTTCCGGCTCCACGCATCAACTGTATTGACAAGGATTTTCATCATCACACCTCATACGCTTCCAGAAAGCGAAGAGTCCCGATGGATTTGGAGGATGGCAGCTTCCTTACCGTCACCGTTGATCCGTGATACAGTCGCATTATTTTCTTCTCTTATCGATAAAGCGCTGGATGTCATCCAGAATATATTCCATCCCTTGCGTGTGAAGGAGATCGTAGTTATCGATGATATATTCATCGGCACCGGTCTCTTTAAACAAAACCCACGCCCTCATTCCGCCGATATGCTTACTTCTGGCATAATGCTCTAAACAGTAAGCATAAAATTCAAAAACAACTTCGGATACATCCCGGCTTCCGCGCTTGCGCCATAATTCAAACTCTTCGTACAGCGCCTCCGTACTCAGATACCACCACTTGGCATTCTCATCATACAAACGTTCGTACATCGGATTGATATATATATATACCAATGCATCATCCAGCGAAATTCTTTTCGTCTTGGCAATATATTCCGCCAAATGTGCAATTTTGACAGGAATAACGCTGTTTTCGTATAAAGCCATTGATGAGAACGATTCGGGGGCTGTCAATAAATCAAGTAGTACTTTTATAAAACGGTACAATCCAAGTGCTCCGGCTTTCAATAAAACGTAACCGGAGCGAGGGCATCCGGCTGAATACAATCAGCATTGCGGAGGAAATTCCTGACAACAAGAAATCCTGCGCCGGATAACAGGAACGGGACTTTGTCCAAATCCCGACAAATTTAGCAAAAATATCGCAAGTATCGCCATTTCATTCAAAAATACGCCGGAGATATGTGACCCCGTTTTCATATTTCTATGGCGAACTTATCGGGTTATGCCATTGACTTGTTTGATGACGGCGATTTCTTCCGGGTCGAAAGGCGTCTTGTCCTGCCGGAGGATATCGTGGAACCAAAGTTCGGGCTCGACGACATCGGGGAGCGGGGTGGACCAGGCGAAAATCGTGTTGGTCTTGCCGGAGACGAAACCCCAGTTGTATGCACAGACATCCTGCTCCTTGAGCATAGGAAGCGTATTCTGGAAAGTGGAATTTTGGGTACGGGCCATATATTCCGTACAGATGAGCGGACGGCCGTAAGCCTTGAGTTCCTGAATCAGGGCCAGATGTTTTTCCGGATCGCTGTAGCAGTGATAGGAAATCACATCGGAATGGGCGGTCTGGAAGTCATTGAGCGGCTGATACTTTTCGCTCCATTTCCACAGTCCGGCGGTCAGCGGCTGGCTTGGATGCACCTCGCGGGCCCATTGGAAAACTTTTTTCAGAAGCGGCAGAGAAGATACGCCGTGGCTGCTGTTGCCCGGCTCGTTGTACAAATCCCAGACAAAAATGCGTTGGTCGTCCTTGAAAGTCTTGAGAATATCCTTGACGTAAGGCTCCAGGGCGGCATACATCGCCACGGAGTCGGCGCGGACGGCGACGGACGGGTCCCGCACCCAGCCGGAATTGTGGACCCCGGGCTTGGGCTCGCGTTGCACGCCGTAGGCGGATTCGCCGTCCCAGCAGTCATCGAAAAAGACGAACATCGGCTTGATGCCGTGGGCATCGGAAATCGTCAGGAACGCATCGATGTGTTTTTTGAAAGCCTCCGGCTCGTTCTGCCAGACCACGCTGGACAGGAAGACGCGCATCGTCTTGAAGCCCAATTCCTGCGCCCAGCCCAGCTCCTTGTCGATGGTCTCGGGATCGAAAGTGGCGCTGCTCCACATCTCGATCTGGTTGATGGCATTGGCGGGAATGTAGTCGCAGCCGCTTTTCCAGCCCTGCTCCGCATACCAGGCGTTGGCTTTCTCCGCCGTCCAGCGGCCGTTGGGTTCATCATCACTCCGGCAGGCGACCGAAAGCAAGGCGGCGGCACAGAGCATAAAAAAAACATTCTTTTTCATATTCATAGGACAATCACAAATTTAGTTGTTCGTAGAAGCGATGCCGCACACCGCCTTACCCGTAATACTCCTTATACCACCCGACGAATTGGCGGAGGCCTTCGCGGAGGGGAATCCGGGGGATGAAGCCGAAGTCGCGTTCGAGGGCGGAGGCGTCGGCATAGGTCGCGGGGACGTCGCCGGGCTGCATCGGAACGAACTGCCGGTGCGCCTCGAAGTCGTAGTCTTCGGGCAGGAGGCCGGCCCGCACCAGTTCTTCCTGAAGGATGCGGACAAAGTCCAGGAGGTTTTCCGGGCGGCCACCGCCGATGTTATAGAGCCGGTAGGGAGGAACGGGCAGGCCGTCCCCGCCTTGTTTGCGCTCCGGAGCCTTGTCCATCACGCGGACGATCCCCTCGACGATGTCGTCGATATAAGTGAAATCCCGGCGGCAGTTGCCGTAGTTGAACAGCTGGATGGTCTCCCCGGCCAGCAGTTTTTCGGTAAAGGAAAAATAAGCCATATCCGGCCGGCCGGCAGGACCATAGACCGTAAAAAATCGCAGGCCTGTCGTGGGGATGTCGTAGAGTTTGCTGTAACAATGGGCGAACAATTCGTTGCTCTTCTTGGTGGCCGCATACAGGGACAGCGGATGGTCCACCGGATCATCCGTACTGAAGGGCACCTTCTTGTTGTCGCCATACACCGAACTGGAACTGGCATAGACCAGATGCCGCACGGGATGGCGGCGGCAGGCCTCCAGCAGGTTGTAGAATCCCGTCACATTGCTCCGCACATAG
>CADBLM010000211.1 GCA_902795445.1 uncultured Bacteroidia bacterium | reverse complement strand
GGCCGGAAGGCTCAAACCCGCCGGAGACGATATCCAAAAATGCTTTACTGCGCACTCCGAAGGCTACCAGAATGGCATCGGCCCAGGGTTCAAACTCCATCACCACGGGGCGGGTGGCCTGAAGAAGCACGATAACGGGTTTGTCGCCCATAAGCGCTTTGGTGTCCCGCACAAGGTCGAGGTCGGAGGCGTTTTCAACGGCTATGCGACGCCCCCGGTAGCTGCGGTTGGAACTCTTTTCCGCCGGGTCTCCCCCGGCAATCGAGACCGCCCGTGCCCCGGAAGCCGTGTAGGGGCTGTATTGCAGAGAGATGGGCATATACTTTCCGTCCTTGTAACCGATTCCACCCTCCGGCTCGGTGATGGCCACAAGGGCGAAATCGGCCTCCTGCGGGCTTTCAACGAGGGTGTAATGCTTCGCCACTTCTGCCGTATCCACCGAATAGCCAATGTAAGGGGCTTTCTTCAGACGTCCTGTCATCGAGTAAACGCCGGGGATGTGGCGGAGCGGGACATAGACCTTGGGCTTGGGAGATTTCCCGGCTTGGCCCGGAATGGCAGGGGCGGCGTCCGCAATGACAGGGATTACGCCGCCTTTGTTTTTGAGCATCACTACGCTTCGCCGCTGGGCTTCTTCTCCAAGGGCCTGCGTTTCCGAATCCGAGAGCACTTTTACGGCCTCCGAAGGATCACGGTAAGGATGCTCGAAAACGCCGGTACGGAAAAACGAAACGAGTATTTTCCGGGCCGAAGCCTCCCAGCGCGTCCGTGCCGAAGCCGCTCCGTATTTGTCGCACCACAACTGGTAAGCCTCCATCAGCCAGGACGCGAAGACCTCTCCGCCGAATTCGTCCACCCCGGCCTCCAGCGCCTTCAGAATGCGCTCACCTTTTGTGAGAGCCTCTACGCCGTAGCATTTGCCGCCCGTTGTGAGCGGGTCCCCGTTATAGTCCGGGACAATGCCCCAGTCCGTGCAGACAATCCCCTCATATCCATATTGTTTCCGAAGGAGCGTGTCTATGATGTAGCTGCTGTAGCTGTTCCCAACGTTTTCTCCAGACGGGTCCTGCCCGTAGGAAACGGTATAATACGGCATTACACCCGCCGCATCCAGACAGAAAGCGTCCATCGCCGTTTTCAGCCGTCCGCCGGGGAACACGGCATATTTGCCGATGGAAAGGTGCGCGTCCCTTCCGCCTTCACCCGCTCCGCCGCCCGGCCAGTGCTTGACGATGCAGTTCACCTCGGGCTGCATAGCGCGGATATAGGCCGACGACATCGATCTCACCAGCTCCGGGTTTTCCCCGAAAGTGCCGGGCACGCGCCTCCAGCGAGGGTCTGTAGCCAAATCGGCCTGCGGGGAAAGGGCCGTTCCAAAGCCCAGGACGCGGTATTCCCGCTGCACGGTCCGTGCAAAACTGACAACTGTCGCAGTGTCAAAAGTCGCCGCCAGTCCCAGCGGTGTAGGCCACTGGGAGCAGATGCCGCCGGAGCCGGCGTTGAATTCGTCGGTGGCCTTGATTTCATTGCGCGGGTCGGTACAGTTCAGCGAAGGAATGCCCCAGGGAAGGCTTTCGCAGAGCGCCTGCACCTTGTTGTTCCAGCGGGCGACGGTTTCGGGCCCGTCGGAATGAGCCAGCAGAATCTGGCGGGTATCAAAGTGTACGAGGGCGTCGCGCAGCCGGTCGCAGATGTCGGAAGGTTCCGCTCCGCTTTCCTGATAGGGTTTCCCGTGATAGGTAATGCCGCTCACGCTCATCGAGGAGATGCCGGGCACATTCACGGTATGGCCGATGGTCATCAGGCCGGAAAGGTACTCCGGCGGCAGTTTGGCCGCCAGATCGGCCGCCCGTTCCTCCGGTGAGAGCCGCCAGTCCTCATAAGGGTCCAGCACCCCGTTGCGATTGTGGTCTTTGAAGCTTTTGACGCCCTCACGCAACAGCGGCACATCTACATAAGTGAGCGTAGGCCCGCCCTTCTGGGTGAGTTCCCGGTAGCCTCCATCCTTCTCCTTTACAGGAGCGCAAGACAGGGAGAGCATCAGCGCACTTACACCCAAAGCAAAAGTCCTTGAAAACAAATCCATCACGCAAAACATCTGATCATTCCCCTACCACTCTTCCTCCCAGCTGTCCCGAACGGGAGATGCGGCCGCTTCCCCGCGCTCCAGCAAAAACACCGGAGAGTCCCATACCGGGAGGCTGTAGGTCCTGGTGGGGCTGTTGGGCGAGTAGTGGTAGCGGTCCAGGGAGAAGATGCGCCCGGTGATGGGTTCCACCAACACAGGGTTCTCAAGTTTGAGCCCTTCTACGGTAATACGGGCCTGCCGCCAATCAAGCTCCGATGACGGTTTGTCCCCGGATAGATACAGCAGGGCGCCGATGGGTCTCCCCTCTTTGACGAGCCCGGTCACTTTCAGCGGTTCACTGAGGGAGGAAGTGAAAGTGACTTCAACAGGCTCCACGGCGTCCGGAAGCAGGTTCACCATGTTCCTGACGGCATAGAACGAAGGCTTCTTATATATGACTTTCCCCTGAAGGCTCGTACAGAGAAGCCCGAAGGACTGCCGGAAGTCCGGATATACCAGGTCCA
This sequence comes from uncultured Bacteroidia bacterium, assembly GCA_902795445.1. Taxonomy (GTDB): domain Bacteria; phylum Bacteroidota; class Bacteroidia; order Bacteroidales; family UBA932; genus Cryptobacteroides. The sequence continues at coordinate 9,247 of CADBLM010000211.1, read as the reverse complement.
CTATGGTGAAGATGGAGGAGGGCTGGCCGAGGGCGAAATCGCAGGCCATGCGCCTGAGAATCACCTTTGCCTGGGAATACTCGGTCCATTCCTGATACTTGAGGGCATGGGCCCAGCCGAGTTCCGAGGGACAGCCGCTCTCGCCCATAACCACCTTCACGGAAGGGTCAAACGTATGAATCCGCTCCGTAAGATACTTGAAATCATAGTCTCCCTCGTCCGGGTTTTCAAAATACTTGTGGAGGGTGACGATATCAAAACAACCGGGATTCAACGACTTGAGGGCCTTATCCAGAAAGGCGTAATCCAGCGAAGCCAGGGCAAAGGCGGCAATCCGGGCATCAGGGTCGGCCTTGCGGATGACAGGAGACGTCGCCTTGAGAAGTTTCACGTAGCGCTCCGGATGCCCGACATTCACGGAGATATTGGGCTCGTTCCAGATTTCATAGCATTTCACGCGGCCTTTGAAATGTTCCACCACCGCCTGCACATACTTCTTCCAGGGCCCAAGTTCCGAGGGAATGGCATTGCCGAGGGTGTTCCCGTCGCCATAAAGCGGATTGCCATAGCAAAGGCACATCCACGGCTGCACATTCTGCTCCAGAAGGCCGTCCACGATGGCATCCAGCCAGGCGAAGTCATACTTGCCTTTCTCTTTCTCCGTCTTGGCCCAGCCGCTCTGGATACGGGCACGGCCCACGCCGAGCTGCCCCACATACGGCTTGTACGCATCAAAGACGGCCATGTCCCGGTCCAGGCACTCACAGCCTATGGACCAGCGTCCGGCGCGGAGCGAAGCGTCTGTCTTGAGGACGCCCGCCTGCGTGAGCGGCGGCGCAGCCTGTATAAACTTCTCGTACGTGACGGAAGGCCCCACCTGTGCGCTTAAAGCTTGGGAAAAGGCCAGGAAGCATAGTGTCAGAAGGCTCTTTCTCATAAATCGTAGAGTTTGATGCGGTAGATGCCGGAGACTTTGAAACGCTCCTGGAAGGCGGGACGGAAGCGGCGCTGATAGCTCAGGCCATAAAAGGGGGCCGGAATGAGGGTGCCGTCCGAAGTCTCATCATCCTCCAGACTGAGCCGCCCCCTCAGGTACAGCATATTGTGGTGGCCGGTCTCGTCGCCGTTGAGCACCTGCCAGCGTTTGCCGTCGCGGAGCTCCTCGCAAAAGGCGATTCGCGTTGACGGGCCGAAGTCAATCCAGGCACCTACGCCTGCAACGGTAAACTCATCCGGGGCGGTCTGGACGATGATGCCGTGGGCATTCTTCTCCCCGTCGATGCAGTGGACGCAGAAAGTGCAATCGCCCAAAGGAAGTTCAAAGACCGCGTCGGGAGCATCCTTTTTGTCAATCCGTACAAAGCCGCGCATAGGATGGCCCCCGGCAATCAGCGGCATCATCTCGGAAATGACCTTGCATTCCGCCGTATAATAAGGATCGTCGAAGTGCTCCTCGTAGCCGAAGCCGAACACGCCTTTGGCGCCGGCTTCTCCCAAAGCATACCAGCAGCGGCCGGCCTTGCAGTTGGTCTCCGGAATAAAGAGGGGCTGGCCGTCGGCGTATGCCGCGCACATTTCCCTCAAATCCAAGCCATAGATGTCCGGAGAGAGCCAGTCCAGGTGCGGGGCGTTCTTTTTCCAAATATCCAGAACGGCCACGCGGGGGCCTCCGTTGGGGTATTTGCCGTAGGCTTTGTCCGCATCGGCCAGCCAGGCGTTAGTATACAGGGGCAGGTCATAAGCCTCCTTTCCGGCGGCCGCCACGGCGTCCACATAACGGGCATAGGCCTCCGCCATGAAGTACTGCGGGGCCAACGGGTCATCCGATCGGCTCCAGGGACTCTCCTCCCAGGCCTTCATACCGGCGGCGGAGAAATCCCGTTCCGCAAACACACCTACTTCATTTTCCACCTGGACGCAGAGCACGCGGCGATGGACATCGGCCTTCTTCAGATGCGTCATCAGGGTCTGGAACGCCCTCGAATCGGCCTCACAGGCAGCCTCGCAGAAGGGCGAGATGGGGCCCGTCTTTTCCGCCACGCAGGTGGGGGCGCGGAAATAGGTTGCCGTGTCGGACTTGACCCAAAGCGGCGGATAGGAGGACTCGCCGTTTTTCCAGGTGCCGAACCACAGCAGGCCCAAATACAGATTCCGCTTATCCGCAGCTTCCAGCAGGTAATCCACCAGCGTAAAGTCAAATTCCCCCTGAACCGGCTCCAGCAGTTCCCAGCTCACGGGAGCCAGCACCGCGTTGAAGCCCAGTTTTGCGGCCAGCTCCAAAGAGGCATCGATGGACTCCGGCGTGGAGGCATTGGAATTGTGCATTTCTCCGCCCCAAAGGACAGCAGGGGCCTCGCGGCGCTCCTGACAGGACAGCAGGAGCAGCAGGGACAAGACAGGTATAAGATATTTTTTCATCATAGGCATGGGCTTTACAGACGGCGCCGCGGACTTTCCGGAACGGCCGGACCCGTCTTCTTTATCAGCAGCAGGCAGTCGGCCCGCAAAGGCTTTCCGGAATCGCCGCCGGAGACCGTGACGGAAACGCTGTCGGAGAGTTCAAAGGTGCCGAGCGGCGCCCAGTCGCCTTTCATCTGGCCGTCAAGCGGAATGTCCCTTGAATCGACCGTAATGGTTTCGTCGCCGATCGTGTAATGGGAGACGGGCTCGACATCATCTACCAGATTCACATAAGAATACATCTCATATAGCCCCGGCACGGGCAGCCGGGCACCGAAGGTAACGGACGCGCCCGGAGCCGATGCCTCCAGGTAGGAAGGGCCGTATCCGCGCTTGGACTTCACACGCATCCAGCCGGCGGGCGCGTCCATAAAGGCATCGTCCATAAACAGGTCGGGTATGGAGCCGTCCTGCAGCGGATCCGAGGCTATCCTGGCCATCAACTCTCCGGCCGATACATCCTGAACCGGGACGCCCTGCCGAAGCGAAATGACGGCCGCCAGACCGGCCACCTGCCCCAGGGACATAAACACGGGTTCCATCCGCAGGGAGCCGAAAGCGATGTGGCTGGCCGACACGCAGACCGGCACGAGGAGGTTGTCGCACTCTTTCCGGGCGGGAACGATACTTCTGTAAGGAATGGGCCACGGCCCCGGAATCTTCTCCTCCACATTGCCCTCGTTCTTCACCATCCCGTCCGCCACGATGCGCCGGCAATTGTGGGAATCCATCTTGTAGGCGGCATAAGCAACGCCGTCCGGCACATCCGTAAGCCCTTCACAGTCCTTCTGGGTGACGACATAATCCGACACCATCCGACGCCCTTCCCGCACATAAAGCTGCGGCGTCCAGTGGCCGTTTTCCGGATATTCGTCCCTGGGAAGGCCCCAGCGTGCGAGTTCCTCCCGGGTCGCAGCAGGGACGCGCGGGTCCGTCATCATAAACCAGAGCAGCCCCAGGGTGTAGTCCGTATGCGCCTGATATATCTTGTAGCGGCCGGCATAAGAGGCTTCCAAATAGCCGGCATTCCCGCCGATATAATCGGTAGAGAAGCCTCCGAAATTGTTTACGTCGGTCTTGTGTCCGGGCATCGGGCTCCAAATGAAATACCTGGCCGATACCGGCTGCGCGGCAATGAGGCGGGCAAGCAGTTCATAGCGCGTAGAATCATAGCCGGAAGGTCTTGTAAGCGGAATCCGGTTTTCCAACGAATCCGTGAGGCAGAGCCGGAGATTGTATGCCTGCAGCAAACCGTCCCCTTCGCCTTCCTCCCCTGCCGGCCCTTCCGTTACACCCGGAAGAAGCCCGCTCGCAGGGTCTCCCGGCACCCCATACGGGTCCACCCCGTCCGGGAACTGGTGGTTTGTCGCCACGTGGCGGCCGTTCCAGCATTCCCCATATTGTGCCGAAGATTCCCGTCCCACGGCATAACTCACGCCGGAGGCCGGAAGCAAATCCCCTTCATAGCTGGCATCGATAAACACCTTCGCACGGATCAGCGGCCCCCGCCCGAGCACCCGGCCCTCCCCGTCCAGCCGGAGCGTATGCATTTCAGTTATGCGTTTACCGCTTCTGAAAAGTTTATCGAGTCCGGTATGGCGCAAAACAGTGATGCGGGGATGCTCCAGATACGCATCCATCACCTCCTGTGCCACACGGGGCTCGAACACCCAGCTTTCCAACTTGCCGTAATGCTTCCCGAGTTCCCGGTAGAACTGCCGGGAAAGCCCCTGGACCACCTGTTTGTTGCCGATGTCGGTAAGACCGAGCCCGCCGGTGGTCAGCCCGCCGATGTGTCCGGAAGGCTCTACGATGACCACGCTGCATCCCTCCAGGGCTGCGCTTCTTGCGGCCATCACACCGGCCGAGGTACCGCCGTATATGCAGACATCGTACGGCTTCCCGCACGAAAGCGCCGACAGCCATACGCCGCCGAGCAGGAGGATATGCGCAAATGTTCTCATTTTGTCAGGATTTCCAGGATGGGGTCTTTGACCGACTGCATCCACAGGGTGTAGCCGTAGGAGTCGGGATGGGAGCCGTCGGACGTGGCTTCGTGATTTTCGGACGTGGCGTGGGTGGTATTGACCCAGTAAACCTGAGGATACTTTGCCGCCATCTGCTGCATCAGTTCTTCGGCCGTGGCACGCTTGGCGTGTTCCTTGGCATCATAGGAGGGACTGAAATTGCGTTTCTCGCGCCGCAGGGTCTGCAGGAAAATGAGCGGCACGCCGGGACGGGCTTCCACGAAGCGCCGGATGAACGGCTCCAGCCGTTCCCTGACTTCCTGCGGGGAAGGATTGGAAAAGGCGTCAAAGACAAAGGCGTCCACCGGCTCCGCCTCCAGCAGGGCGTCGGCAAAATAGGGCTGGAGCTTGCAGTTGCCGCTGAAGCCCAGGTTGATGAAATTGTACCCCGTCGCACGCGACAGCTGGGCCTCCCAGGTCATCGCACACCGGCCGGCACCGGAGCCGTGCGTATAGGAAGACCCCCAGACGGCAATCCGGCCCTTGAAGGGTTGGACATCGGGCTCTATCCAGCTGCCCTCCACCGTCACGATATCCAGGGACTCTATCTGGGAATAGAGCGGCAGATACACCAGGCAGTGTTTTTCGCCGCTGCCGCTGTCTTTGATCAGTTCCACCTCAAGCGGTTCCTGCGGCGTGTTCCTGGGATGACCGTTGCCGGCCCAGAGCCACCGGCCGTCCTTTTGGATGTAGAGGTCGAAGCCGCGGGCCGCGATGGCCCCCATATTCCCGCCGTCCGAAGCCTTCTTTCTCCAGACGACGCGGACACCGATACTCTTGGAATTGGTCGCAAACGCTACGGCCATGCCGGAACAATGCCGGGCCTGGCCTTTTTCTCCGTCGGTCATCCCCTCCCGTTCGTCCAGACGGTCCCAGGGATGGACGGTTTGGGTAAATTTCCCGACGACGGTAAGCCCCAGCGCATCGGTATAATCTTTTTGGGCCAGGCCCGGAAACGCCCAGACACAGAGCAGGGCGACAAGGATCAGTTTCAAACTTTTCATTGCGCAAAGGTAACAATTCCTGCCCAACCGCCTCCGGGGGCGAGGCGGATATTCAGGCTCGAAGCGCTGCCACAGGTCTTCTTCCGCCAGGACTGCGCGTTGACGGAAGCGTCAGGGCCGTCCTCCCAGGCCTCGACGCTGGCGGGGCCGCCGCACAACGCGGCAAGGTCGAGGGTGAATTCCCGTTCCGTCCAGTCCGTCATCGCACCGATGTACCAGGTGTCTCCTTTTCGCCGGGCGGTAACGATGTATTCCCCGACCTTTCCTTCCAGCACACGGGTCTCGTCCCAGACGGTGGGCACCCGGTAGATGAACTCCGCACAATCCGGCTCCGCCTCGTAGCGGCAGGGACCGTCGGAAATCATCTGCATAGGGCCGTCGAAGACGACGTACTGGGCCAGCTGGCGGCAGCGCGTGCCCTGCGACATCGGAGCCGGCTTATAGGGCACGAAAGTCTCCCTTGTCCCATTCAGGAACGCGCCCGGCGTATAGTCGCCGGAGCCGGTGACAAAGCGGATGAACGGCAGGGTCACGTCGTGCCGGACCATATCGTATTGCGGATAGGGACGGTTGCGCATCTGCTCCAGCCCGAAGACACCCTCATAATTGACGACATTGGGGAACTGCTTCTGAAGGCCCGTCGGCGGCGGACAACCGTGGAAATCGACGAGCAGACGGTGCCGGGCCGCAATCTGCGCGGTCTGGAACATCACCTCCTGGACAATCTGGTCATTACGCTCGAAAAAGTCTATCTTGAATCCCTTTACGCCCATCGCCGAATAATGCCGGCAAACTTTTTCGATATCCTTCACAAAAGCCGTATATCCGGCCCAGAGGATGATGCCCACGTTCTTCTTTTTGCCGTATGCGATCAGTTCTTTCAGGTCGATTTCCGGAACGACGGAGAAAAGGTCGTCGGAATACCGCACCGACCAGCCTTCGTCTATCAGGATATATTCTATCCCGTGCCGGGAGGCAAAGTCGATGTAGGCCTTATAGGTCGGGGTGTTCACTCCCGGCTTGAAGTCCACGTCGCCCAGGGCGAACTGGCTCCACCATTCCCAGGCGGCCTTTCCCGGCTTCACCCAGGAGAAATCGCCCTTGGCGGACGGTGCCAGACGGGTGACAAGGTCATTCTGGGCGAGAGAACGGTCATCACGCGCAATGCAGACCACCCTCCAGGGGAACGTACGCGCCTTTCCGTCACAAACGGCAATATAATCCTCGCGGGCCGTGACAATCATTTGCAGGTTTCGTTTTCCGCCCTGCCTCAAAGCGGACGGATAGGGAGCGAAATCGGCCTCAAAACCCGTTCCGAAAGGCTTGAGAAGCATTCCGGGATAGGCTTTCACATCGGATTCGGCAATCACCATCCTGATGCCATCCTTCTCCACCAGGGCCGGAACGACCGCCAGCGGGCGCTTGGAAAGCGCTTTCATGTCCACGGGCTTGTCATACGGACCGGGCGCGACGTCCAACAAGGGTTTCCCCGTATTCCAGATGGGGAATTTCAGGGTTTGGTAAAGATTCTGGAAGTCGTCCTGATAGGGGTCCACGTTCTTATGGGTATAAGACAGCGTCGTCTGAACGGCGGCTCCGAAACGGAAGGCGGTCTTTTCGGATACGACCTTATAGGGTTTCCTCCCGGAGGCCGTCCAGCGGAAAGCCACGCCGTCATCAAAGGCACGCGCCTCCAGGGCATAGCCGTCGTAGCGAAGCACCAACGCTCCCTTCTCTTTTTCTATCTTACGGGGCTTGCCGGCACCGAAGACTTTTCCATCGGACAGGGTAAGGGACAGGGGGGATGAACGGACGACCGTTTTCCCGTCACAAAGGACCCGGTACAGGACCGATTCCGCCCCCGGAAGGAATTCCAGCGCGATGCTTCCGTCGGGAGAAACCACCTGCTCCCATTCGCGGTCAACCGGGGCGAAAGCCACTTCGGCCACCAGCGGATAATGGTCCGACGGATAATGAAGGGAGCCGTCGGCCGTGGGGAAGCGTCCCCTTTCAATCCTGAAATACTGCGCCTTGAAGCCGTCCAGCATAATGTGGTCCGGATACCATCTGGTGGACGCGGTCTCGTCCTTGGTATTCTGTGTCCCCCACTCCCGGTCCTCCATTTCCAGGCGGCCTTCCTTGTCCAGGCGGGTGTACACGTCTTCCCAGCGTCCGTCCGCGATGTTGTTCCATTCTTTTGCATTGTGGGCGATATTCAGGTCGCCGACGAGGATGGAAGGCACGTCTTCCGGCACGAGCGCCTCTCCCAGGCGACGGGTTTCCTGCAGGTTGAGCACGTTGCCGCGGTTCCTGGGCCATTTGTCTTGGGAGTATTTCTGCGGAACCACCGTATGCGTGTCGAGGAAATAGAACTCCCGGCCGGATGCCTTGTGGACGAAGCGGGCCCACACCAGCGGCTTGCAGGAGTGCTTGGGCTCGTTGGAACGGGTCTTGGGCTTGTCCGGATGCCCTCCGGTCCAGAAAATGCCGGTAGCCAGCGTGTCGAACAGCTCCCGTTTGTAGGCGATGGCTACATCGTAGGAGATGCCTTTGGCGGTATTGGGATACAGGATCCATTCGTATCCCGGACGACGCTCTTCCACCAGACGGCGGATGTCCAGGTCTCCTTTGTTGCCCCAGATGCTGTCGCAGATTTCCTGAATGCCGATGACGTCACAGTCCAGGTCGGCAATCATATCGGCTACCGCTGTCGCGCTGTTGCTCCAGTATCGCTGGGGATCAGCATAAACGCCGGCCTTTCCTTTCTCCACAAACGATTTTCTGGAGCCCGAGGTGCAGATGTTGTAGGTCCCCGCCTTGAAGGTCTGGGCCTGAGCCAAAAACGGCACGAGAAGGCTCAATAACAGAAATTTTCTCATAATACAGTAATTGTTCCGGCGTTTACGCAGTCTGTTTCCGTATGCATGGCCGTGGAATAAAGGCCCGTAAACGCGTTGGTTTTAATGGTTCCGTGCGTGGGAACAGCAATCATCATCGTTCCGCTGAAGGAACAGCCGGTGAGGCCGATGAGGTTGTCCCCCGTATAACTCTGCGCATTGCCCAGGATACCGCCGGCCCGGATGTCGCCGGAGCTGGTCGGGCGCACCGTCATCGTTCCCGAGGAAGAACAGCCGGCTACGGAAGCGGTCTTGACGGAGCCGGCAATGCCTCCCAGGTTCATCGCTCCTGAAAGGGTTGACCCGCTCCCGAAGCTGATGTCTCCCGTGAAGGAACAGCCGGAAAGGACACTGGCGGGAGCCGGTTGGAACTGGCCCACGATGCCCCCGATTTCAGCGTTCTTCAACGCTCCGTCTATGGACAGGGCCCCCTCGTTGCGACAGTCCCTGATATGTACCAGGTCGCTGCTGGCATACACCCGGCCCACAATGCCGCCGGCCTGCACGGCCGCAGTTCCATCTCCGACGACGGTGATGGCGGCCTCGTTCACGCAATGCTCAACGGAACCCCGAACGGCATAACCGCAAAACGCGCCCACCCTGAGTTCCTTCCCCCATTGGCGGTAAGAAATGGAGCCTTTGGCCACGCAATGGCTCACCCGGGCTCCGGTGTACATCCTGTTGGTCAGGATGCCCGCCCAATAAACCGTCTCTTCCCCCACGATATCCTCCTTGGAGGCGATGCTGATGTCCGCCTCCACCGTCAGGTTCCGTATGCAGCCCAGCAGCTCGTCGGCAAAGGCCTTTTTCAGTCCGGAGAGGGTGTAGCCGCCTCCGTCGAACTCACCGGTAAAACCCT
>CADBLM010000210.1 GCA_902795445.1 uncultured Bacteroidia bacterium | reverse complement strand
GGCCGAAGGGTCCATCTTTGCCGTAGAGCCGGGCCAAATCGGCGGAAAAGAAGATGATGGGGAGGACCTCTACATCAGCGGCTGGGTATTGCTGTTCTCACCGGAACTCATCCGCGGAACCGACCTTGAACCCAAGATGAAAGACTATCCCTACTTTTCCTATTTCTCCACGGAGACCTTGAAAATGGAACCTTCGGAATGGGGCCGAATCACCCAGTTGCTCACGCAGTTACGGCACGAACTTCAGGAATATGACGATTCCCCGGCGCTGCGCAGCGTCATCCTAGGATACATCCGCCTTGTTCTGGAATACTGCCGGCGCATCTATCTGCGCCAACTGTCAAAGGAAGACAACGCCTCATCCGACATCCTCAAACGCTTCCACCATCTGCTGCGGGAGTATTATCTGGATGGCCGGCAGATGGAACTCGGCATCCCTTCCGTCCAATACTGCGCCGGTCAACTGGCCTATTCCCCCCGGTACCTTGGCGATGTAATCCACAAAGCAACCGGGGGCACGGCCATCGGCTACATCCATGCCTTCGTGATTGAACAAGGGAAAAGCCTCCTGATGAACGGACACAATGTAAGCGAAACCGCCCTCCTGCTGGGTTTCGAGTTTCCGCACCACTTCACCCGTCTCTTCAAGAAAGTGACCGGCATAACGCCGACGGAATTCCTGGCGTAATCCCCTTACTGCTCGTCGATGATGCATCCCGGGTTGTCGATGCGCTTTTCAAAACGGTTCACACCGATAAAGACCTGTTTGGCGACACTTGAGGTCAATCATGCTCAATGGTTGTCTTACGGTATCGAAACGGCGTCATAGCGTAGCACTTTAATCATATCCGGGACGGTCAGACGCCAGGAGCATCATCCGGCTGCTGGCCGTCGTGGGCCTTCCACATGCACTCGGTAATCTTCATATCGGAGAAAACTGCCGTGAAAGACGACTCTTCCGGAGAACAGGCATATATGCCGAAGGAAATCTCACCGCCACCTGCATATATATGACAGATGCGCATCTGGCTGAAGTTGACGCCGTCCGTCGAACACTCGATGCAGTAGTCATCAGCCCGGCGGGAGAACCGGTACCACATGGTTTTGACATCGGCGGGGATGGCCGTGGTGGCCCAGTCGGACCAGCCGTTGTTGGTGACCACGCTGCCAAGGTGCTGGAACTCCCCGTTCTCAAACTCCACGGAGCCCTTGAGCCAGTTTTCGCTGTCCAAGTACATCACAACACCGCACTGGTCGAAGCGCCGGTGGCTCTGCGTAAAGTCGGTCTTCACCACAAAACTGAAATACGGCTCGCGGGTCTTCATCTGCAGCACCGGGGCGTTGTCATTGCGGAAATGATAGTAAGTCCGCTGCCAGAGATCGGTATGCGGTGCGGTCGTGATGGAGATGACGCCGTCCTTGATTTCAAAGGCTGCCGGCTCCCGGGTCCACCGGAGCCGGTCCGGGTCAATCCGTCCGCCGTCTGCAAGCGCTTCGGTCACGCTGTCCGTGAACGCAGTGCCGGCTGTTTTCTGAGAGGGGTTTCCGCAAGAAACCGCCAAGATGCATAATCCCATGCAAAAGTTTTTAATGAGGTGGCGCATAGCTCGATTAGATTCTTGATTAGATTATTGTAACGTGGTCTGTTTGCGTGGATAAGGGCGAAAAGTCTGCCGTACGGTCGAAAATGCCGCGCTTATGATGGAAGTTTTGTAGTTCATAACATACAAAGTTATGCATTATTTTCGATAAATATGCAGATATGTCACCAGCGGGGAAGTTCTTCCAGGAAGGTTTTGATTTCCCGGAGAGACCGGGCCATAGTCGATTTCCTGTTCACTGAGGACACGGATATCACGGTCCTGGAAGAGTTTGGCTTGCTTTTCCAACTTCTCCAGAATCTCTCCTTTTATCGCCTACAGATACTTCCCGGTGAGGCTTTCGGGGTTGGAGGCGATTTCTTCGGGGGCACCGGAAGCGACAATGCGTCCCCCCTGGATGCCGCCGCCCGGTCCCATATCCACGATATAGTCGGCCTGGCGGATGACATCCAAGTCGTGTTCGATGACGATGACCGTGGCGCCGTTGGCAATCAGGTGACGGAAGACATTCATCAAGACCCGGACGTCGAGCGGATGCAGCCCGATGGTAGGCTCGTCGAACACGAAGACCGAGTCTCCCTGGCCGCGTCCCATCTCACTGGCGAGTTTCAGCCGCTGGGCCTCGCCGCCGGACAGGCTGGGCGTCGCCTCCCCCAGAGTCAGATAGCCCAGGCCGAGGTCGTGAAGCACCTGCAGGCGGCTCTTCACCAGGGCGAGGTCCGCGCAGGCTTCCAGGGCTTCATCCACGCTCATTTCCATCAGTTGCGGCAGCGTATGACCGCCTTTTCGGCGAATCTCCCAAGCATCGCGCGCGTAACGGGAGCCGTGACAGTCCGGGCACGGGATATCCACATC
>CADBLM010000209.1 GCA_902795445.1 uncultured Bacteroidia bacterium | reverse complement strand
TGTCGATAATATCCGCGATTTCATCCTCAAGTTCGGTCAGGACTTTCTGTTCATCAATAACCAGTATGCCGTTGAGGTAAAAGGTCACACCTTCAAGGTGGATTTGCTTTTCTTCAACCGTGAACTCAACGCACTGGTTGCAGTGGAGTTGAAGCGTGGGCCTTTCAAAACCGCATATCTCGGCCAGCTGAACGGCTATCTCACCGTCCTGGATGACTTTGTCCGCAAGCCTCACGAGAATCCGGCCATTGGCCTCGTTCTTTGCAATTTACGAAAAATCGGCGCTCCGTGTCCGTCCTGACGAACGAAAATCCCAATTTTTTCTTCGGCTCCGGCTCGGAAGGAGAAAAAAGTGAGTATCTTTGCAGCCGTTCCGACGCGGCCTGCGGAAGGGACAAAGCATCGGAATCAAGAAGTAAAAATGTGAAAATGAAAAAATTGCATCGTTTGGGAGCGGCCGCCATCCTGCTGATAGGTGTCGTCTCCTGCCAGAAAGACCTGCTGGTCGTCGTACAAGAATCCAGCAACAACCGGACGGATGAATGGATTGAGCGGACGAAAGACTTCCGGGACCGTTACCAGCTGGAAGAAATGGTGGTGCTCAGCCGCCACAACATCCGTTCTCCGCTTTCCGGTTCGGGCGTCCTCTCCAGGGTCACCCCGCACCAGTGGTTCGAGTGGACCTCCAAACCCTCCGAACTGTCGGTCAAGGGCGGGGAACTCGAAACCATGATGGGTTCCTTCTTCCGCCAGTGGGCCCTCGACGAAGGACTGATCCAGACCCGCTTCAGTCCGGGAGCGGACCAGGTGCGCATCTACGCCAACTCCCTCCAGCGGACCCAGGCGACCGCGCAGTTCTTCTCGGACGCGATGTTCCCCGGCGCCGGCTTCAAACCCGAAATACACGAGACGCTGGGCACGATGGACCCCGTCTTCAACCCGGTCACCACCGGGGTGGACGAAGCCTTCCGTGCGGAAGCACTGGCCCAGATCGCCTCGCTCGGCGGTGAAAACGGAATGGAAGGCATCGGAGCGAAGGTTTCCGGCGAAATGGCCCTGATTGAGCGCGTCATCGACATCCGGGACAGCCCGGCGGCCGAACACGACACCACCTCCTTCAAAAGGAACGATGTCGCCATCACCATCCAGGAAGGAAAGGAGCCGTCGATGACCGGCGGCCTCAAAATGGCCTGTTCGGTCTCGGACGCCCTCGTGCTCCAATACTATGAGGAGCCCTCGGACAAGGCGGCCAGTTTCGGCCACTATCTGCGTTTCGAAGAATGGACGGAAGTCGCAGCCGTCAAAGACTGGTACCAAGACGTGCTTTTCACGACGCCCGCCGTCTCCAAAAACGTAGCCCGCCCCCTGCTCAAAGAGATTCGGAAGGAACTGTCGCTCAGCGAACGGAAATTCGCCTACCTCTGCGGGCACGACTCCAATCTCGGCAGCGTCCTCGCCGCTCTGGACTGCGAAGACTACCTGGCGCCCAACGCCCTTGAGAGGAAAACGCCCATCGGCAGCAAAGTGGTGTTCGAGAAATGGAAAGGCAGCGACGGCGTGGAATACGTAGATATTCTGCTGGTCTATGCTTCTGCCCTCCAGCTGCGCAACAAGAGCCGGGTCACCCTCTTCGCTCCGCCGATGGCGATGCGCCTCGTCCTCAGCGGCCTGCCCATTAACCGCGACGGCCTGTACACCCTCGCAGATTTACAAGCCCTGATCGCTTCCGTCACGGAATAATTCAGTCGAAAATATTCTTCAGCCGGTCAAAGAACGTGCGGTCGTCATTGTTCTTTTCGACCGGCTGAAAACGTTCACTCTGATCGAGTTTCTGAAGCATTTCCTTTTCTTCTTTGGAAACTTTCTTGGGAATATAGACTATATAGCGGATATACAGGTCTCCATACCCGTTGTTGCGTCCGTAGGAATCTATGCGGGGCAGCCCTTTTCCGCGCACCTTCACCATCGTCCCCGACTGGGTGCCGGCTTCCACCTTGCCCCGGTAGTTGGAACCGTCGATGCACGGGATGACGACCTCGCAGCCCAGACAGGCCTGGCCGACCGTCAGAATCTTGGTATAGAGCAGGTCCGCGTGGTTGCGTTTGTAATCGCTGTGCGGAAGTTCCTCCACGACCAGCAGCAGGTCGCCGTTGACGCCGTTGTTCTTGGCGGCGTGCCCCTCGCCCGAAACGGTAATCTGCATCCCGTTTTCCACTCCGGCCGGGATGTGGACTTTGACCATCTGACGCTTGCGCTGCAAGCCCGTCCCGTTGCAGCTGCGGCAAGGGTTGCTGATGATTTTCCCTTCTCCGCCGCACTGCTGGCAGGTGGAATACTGGACCGTCTGCATCCCGAAGATGCCGCTCATCACCCGCTTGACCTGTCCGCTTCCGTGACAGCTGGGACACTCCTTGATGTCCGAGGCGTTCCTGGCACCCTTTCCGCCGCAGTCCGGACAGGGCACGCTGCGCTCCAGCGATATTTCCTTTTCACAACCTTTTGCAATCTCTTCGAGGGTCAGTTTGACGCGGGTACGGATATCCCGTCCGCGATAGACGCGCTGGCCGCCCCGGGCAGAACCGCCGCCGAAACCGCCGAAGCCTCCGAAATCAAAGCTGAAGCCTCCGCCGCCGAAGAGGTCGCGCAGGATATCGTTGACATTGTCCCATCCGGCTCCGGTGAATCCGCCGGCGCCGCCGGCCGCACCGTCCACACCGGCAAAGCCGAACTGGTCGTAACGGGCCTTCTTGTCCGGGTCTGACAGCACGGAATAGGCTTCAGAAGCCTCTTTGAACTTTTCCTCCGCCTCTTTCTTCTGCTCTTCCGTATCGTTCAGGTGCTTGTCGGGATGGTACTTCACGGCCATCTTGCGATAAGCGCTCTTGATTTCCTGTTCCGTAGCATTCCTGCCGACGCCCAGGACTTCGTAATAATCTCTTTTCTGTGCCATTTTGTCAAATTCCAACCACTACTTTCGCATAGCGGAGCATTTCTCCATTGAGGGTATAACCGGTCTGCGCCACCTCGCAGACCTTGCCCTTCATCGCTTCATCCTCCACCGGGAACTGGGCCACGGCCTCGTGACGGTCGGTATCGAAATCCTGTCCCTTCGCTTCAACGGGAGCGAGTCCCTTGGATTTGAGATACTCAAGCAACTTGCTGTATATCATACGGATTCCTTCGAGGGAAGGACTATCCTCGCCCTGGGTCTCGGCCAGCATCTTGATGGCACGCTCGCAATCGTCCAGCACGGGCAGCATCCCCTTGATGAGGTCTGCAGAGGCCGTAGATATCAGTTTGAGGCGCTCTTCGGAAGCGTGACGGCGGAAATTCTCGAAATCCGCCCGCAGACGCAGATAGTCGTCCTTGTCGGACTCCACCTTCGCCTTCAATTCCTCCACCTCTTTCTGCAGCGCTTCGGTCTCGCTGATCTGCGGCTCTTCCCTCACCTCCTGTCCGGCCGGCTGCTCCATCTTTTCGTTTTTATTCTTGGACATATCTTTACATTTTATATAACATAAGCCGGATGACAAATAGTTTGCCACCGGCCTGCACTATGACAATCTGTCATACTATTTTTTCTGTTCCCCGGCCTTTGCTTCGGCTTTCACCTGGGGCTTTGCCTCTCCCTTTTCCTCCATCATCGAGCAGTTGCCGTTGAAGGTGGAACCGAGTTCGACAAAGAGCTTGCGGGTATGGACGTTGCCGGTCATCCTGCACTTGTCGTGCAGGGAGAGCACCCCCTTGACCGTAAACTCCCCTTCCGCCGTGCCCCAGAGGTCAAGGTCGATACAGGAAATCGTTCCGGTCACTTTCGCCGTCTCCCCGAGGACGACCTTGCCCTCGGCAATGATGTCTCCCTCGAAGACGCCGTCGATACGGATGTCGTACGACGAGCGCATTTCTCCCTTGAACGCAGTACCCTGGGAGATGCGGGTAATGGTATTGACGTTGGGAAGTTGTTCTGCTTTGCTCATATACTTAAACCACATTTTTACAAATCTTTTCCGTGACAGTTCTTGTACTTCTTGCCGGAACCGCAGGGGCAGGGGTCGTTGCGGCCCACCGTTTTCTCGACCCGCAGGGGCATATTGCTGCGCTCCCGGGGACCGTTGGTCACCATATCGCTGCGGCTGGTCTGGAAACGACCGGGCTCGGGCCGGCGACGGGGCGCGGCCTCACGGGCTTGTGAGGCGTCCCGCAGCGGAATCTGGGCGAGCAGGAGGAAGGAAAGGATGCTCTTGTCGAGATTTTCCAGCAGTTCCGTAAAGAGGTTGAAACTTTCGAGTTTATAGACCAGCAGCGGGTCTTTCTGTTCATAAGAGGCGTTCTGGACAGACTGTTTGAGGTCGTCCATCGCCTGGAGGTGATCCTTCCAGAGGTTGTCGATATTGATGAGCGTGACGTACTTGGCCAGCGTCCGGCCGATTTCCTTGCCCTTGCTCTCATAGCATTTCTTGAGATTGAAAGGCAGGGTCAGCGGCTGCACGCGGCGTCCGTCAGTGATGGGCAGGGCGATATTGACATACATCGAGCCCTGGGTCTCATAGACTTCCTTGATGAAGGGATAGGCCTTCTCCGCCATCGCATCCATCCTTCGGTTGTAAATGTCCCGGATATGCGCGAAAAGGCGGTCGATGATGTCGTTCTTGCGGGCCTTGTTGTAGAAATCCTCGTCGAAATCCACATCCACGGACAGGGTGGCCATCACATATTCGGTAAAGGACGCATAGTCGTAGCCCTCGGTGTTCTCCACGATAATCTGCGACATATCCTGCATCATATTCAGGACGTCGATTTCCACCTTGTCGCCCTGGAGCGCATTGCGGCGTTTGGTGTAAATCACCTCGCGCTGGGAGTTCATCACGTCGTCGTACTCGAGCAGACGCTTACGGGTACCGAAATGAATTTCCTCCACCTTCTTCTGCGAACTCTCGATCTGCCGGGAGAGCATCGGGCTTTCGAGGGCCTCGTTGTCGGGCATCCCGAGGCGGTCCACCAGACCGGCGATGCGGTCGGAGCCGAAACGGCGCATCAGCTTGTCTTCGAGGGAAATGTAGAAGACGGAGGTTCCCGGATCGCCCTGACGGCCGGCACGGCCGCGCAACTGACGGTCCACCCGGCGGCTGTCGTGGCGTTCCGTGCCGATGATGGCCAGACCGCCCGCGGCCCGCACTTCGTCCGAGAGTTTGATATCCGTACCACGGCCGGCCATATTGGTCGCAATCGTCACCATCCCCTTCTGTCCGGCGTGTGCGACAATCTCGGCCTCACGGGCATGCTGCTTGGCGTTGAGCACCTGATGGTTGATGCCCCGCAGACGGAGCATACGGCTGAGTTTTTCGGAGGTATCGACATCGGTCGTACCCACCAGGACCGGGCGTCCCTGCTTCATCAGTTCGGCGATATGGGCCACCACGGCATTGAACTTGGCGGCCTCGGTCTTGTAAATGAGGTCGGTCTGGTCAATGCGGGCGATGGGCTTGTTGGTCGGTATGACCACGACATCGAGTTTGTAGATGCTCCAGAACTCACCCGCCTCGGTCTCCGCCGTACCGGTCATACCGGCCAGTTTGTGATACATACGGAAATAGTTCTGC
>CADBLM010000208.1 GCA_902795445.1 uncultured Bacteroidia bacterium | reverse complement strand
TTCCAAACAGTTTCTTATCTTTGCGTGATTTTGAAACAAAATTTACTACGATACAATGAAACCTGTCATTACCAAAGTCCTGACCTATGCGGTCCTTCCGATTTGCATCATCGTCTTGGCGTATTTCTGCGTGGACAGCATTATGCGCCCCGTCAAATTCAATGAGGAAAAGGCCAGCCGCGAGCAGGTCGCCATCCAGATTCTCAAGGACATCCGTACCCTTCAGGTCGGTTTCAAGAGCACCTATGGACACTTCTCCCCGAACGCCGACTCCCTGATGTGGTTCTACGACAACGGTTATGTGGAAGTCATCAAGCAGATCGGCTCCAAGGACGACTCCCTCGCTATGCTCAACACGGAGAAGCTGAAGAAGAAATTCCAGCGCGGCAAGAAGACCATTTCCGACGAGGAACTCTTCCAGCAGTACTACAACGAGGACGGCACCCCGAAGGATCCCGACTTCACGCTCGTGCTGACGACCACGACGAAGATTCCCGTCAAGGACACCCTTTGCAGTCCCAAGAACCGTCCTGACTTCAAAATCAGCAGTATCAAGTACATTCCTTTCAGCGGCAAGGACACCATCATCTATGCGGCCGAAATCAAGACCGTCTCCGGTGTGAAGGTCCCCCTCTTCGAGGCCTGCATCCCCTATGCCGAGAAAGTGATGCTGCCCAACGACGACCCGAAGAAAGCCGCCCCTTACTACTATCAGGAGCGTCTGCTCAAGGGGATGAACCACCAGTTGATTGTCAACCTCTGCGAAGAGCGTCTTGACACCGAACGCTATCCCGGCCTGAAAGTCGGTAGCGTCACTGCCCCGAACAACAATGCCGGCAACTGGGAATAAGCCTGCTGTCCTGTCCGTCCAGATTGGTCTGAACGGATTTTCCTATCAAACTGACGACTGCACCCGCTCACCGTGGCTGGGTGCAGAGTTTGTTTTCGACACCAAGGTCTTCCAGCAGCGTTTCGACAAGGTGGAACTGTATTTCTTCACGCCCAAGTTCACGCTGGTTCCGGCCGGGTGGTTTTCTCCCGACCGGGCACGGGAACTGCTTTCCGCCGCCACGCCCCTCAAAGACGGGGATGAAGTCGTCTGGCAGGAGCTTCCGCAGGCCGCCGCCGTGGAGCTCTGGTGCCCCGACAACAGCCGGCTGGGACGGATGCTCGGAGGGCTGCTGTCCCCTGCCGACGCACCGCTGCCGATATGTCCGGAATTCCACGCCCTGCTCACCCGGATTTATGAGGTGGACAGTTACAACAAAATCGCCGCAGCCTATGCGGAAGGACGCCTGTATCTGGTCATTTACCAGGGACGGAACCTGATGCTGTGCAACAGTTTCGAAGCGCCGGACTTCACGACCGCACAGTACTACATCTTCCTCGCGATGAAGAAACTTCAGCTCAACGCCGAGGCTTCCACCATCTACTTCCACTCCCCCATTTCTCCGGAAGAGGAGATGTCGATGTACAATTATTTCAAGGCCGTCAAACAATTATGAGGATTATCGGCGGCAAGTTGAAAGGACGCAGCATCACGCCGCCCGAGGGGTACAAGGCGCGTCCCACGACGGATTTCGCCAAGGAGGGACTCTTCAACGTCCTGGACAACGAATACGAGTTCGACGGGTTGCAGGTGCTCGACCTCTTCGGGGGAACCGGTTCCATTTCCTACGAGTTCGCCTCGCGCGGGGCAGCCGGCGTATACTGCATCGAGATGAATCCGGACAACGCCCGTTTCATCAAAAAACACAGCTCCAGCCTGGGACTGGACAAAATCATCACCGTCGTCCATCACAACGTATTCGATTTCCTGCCCCTGTGCCGGAAGAGTTTCGATTTGATTTTCGCGGACCCGCCCTACGCGATAGAGGGGCTGGACGGCATTCCCGACAAGATATTTTCCACACAGTGGGAGGATGAAGACGGAAAGCGGCACGGCCTGCTCTACCCCGGCTGCTACCTGATTCTCGAACACCCGGCAGAATATTCATTCCGGGAGCATCCGCACTTCCTCAAGGAGAAGAAGTACGGAAACGTCCATTTCAGTTTTTTCGCGTAAGACGCGGCTATTTTCCGATAAAAGCCAGGAGGCCTTCGATGTCATCCTTGGAGAAAGAGCGCTGCTCGCCGCTGCGGAGGTCCTTGATGTTGACCTGCCCGGAGGCCGCCTCGTCGCTGCCGCAGATGCTGATGAAGGGGATGGCCTTGCGGTCGGCGTAATCGAACTGCTTCTTGAGCTTGGTGTTCTCCGGATAAATCTCGCAGCAGACGCCTTTTTTACGGAGTCGCGCGACGATGGGAATGAGGTAGGCCGTCTCGCCCATATCGGCGAAGAGGATGTCGGTGGATGAACGCAGGCCGGCAGGGAATTTGTCCAGTCCGAGCAGCACGTCGTAGATGCGGTCCGCGCCGAAGGAAATGCCGACGCCCGAGGTATCGGGCAGGCCGAAGATGCCCGTCAGGTTGTCGTAGCGTCCGCCGCCGCAGATGCTGCCGATGACAAAGTCGAGGGCCTTCACCTCGAAGATGGCGCCCGTATAATAATTGAGCCCGCGCGCGAGGGACAGGTCGATGTCCACGGTGCTCGCGATGCCGGCGCAGTCAATCAGGCCCAGCAGTTCTTCCAGTTCCGCGACTCCTTTGAGCCCGTCCTGCGAGACGATGCCGGAGGCGCTGCCGCCCTCGAAAAGGGCCTTCATCACGGAGAGTTTCTCCCGGTTGTCCCCGCTGAGGGTGAGCACCGGCTCGATGACGGCGACGGCCTGCTCCGGAAGTCCTTTCTCCAACATTTCCGCCTTGACGGCATCCAGGCCTATCTTGTCAATCTTGTCGATGGCGACGGTGATGTCCACGACCTTGTCCGGCGCGCCCGCGATTTCCGCGAGACCGGAGAGGAGTTTGCGGTTGTTGATTTTGATGCAGACGCGGATGTCGAGACGGCTGAACACCGTGTCCACAATCTGCACGAGCTCCAGTTCGTTGAGTTGGCTGCGCGAGCCGATGACATCCGCATCGCACTGGTAGAACTCGCGGTAGCGGCCTTTCTGGGGACGGTCGGCCCGCCAGACCGGCTGGATCTGATAGCATTTGAACGGGAAGGCGATTTCATCGCGGTGCTGCACCACATAGCGGGCAAAAGGCACCGTCAGGTCGTAGCGCAGGCCTTTCTCGCATACCTTGAGGCTGAGTTTTCGGCTGTCGGTCTCCGTCAGATCCACCCCGGCGAAAGCGTCTCCGGAGTTGAGGATGCGGAAGAGGAGTTTGTCCCCTTCGTCGCCGTACTTGCCCAACAGCGTGGAGAGGTTTTCCATCGCGGGTGTCTCGATCTGGGAGAAGCCGTAGGTCTTGAACACGGCCTTGATGGTGTCGAAAATATAATTGCGGGCGGCCATTTCGGAGGGGCCGAAATCGCGCGTGCCCTTGGGGATGGAAGGTTTCTGTGCCATTTTATTCTTCTGTTTCTGTGGAATCCGGGAAAAGATTCCGGGTGTATGCTCTCCATTTTTCAATCAGGGCCTGCATATCCTGCGGCAGCGGACAACTGAAATTCATCCATTTGCCGCTTGCGGGATGCTCGAAACCCAGGGTCTCGGCGTGCAGGGCCTGACGGGGCAGGAGGCGGAAACAATTTTCGATGAACTGACGGTATTTCGCGTAGATAGTCCCCTGACGGATGGTGCTCCCGTCGTAGCGTTCGTCATTGAAAAGCGGGTGACCGATATGATGCATATGGACGCGGATCTGGTGGGTCCGGCCCGTTTCCAGACGGCACTCGACCAAGGTGACGAAACCGAAACGCTCCAGGACCTTGTAATGGGTGACGGCCGTCTTGCCCTGCTCTCCGTCGGGGAAGACCTTGTAGCGCAGACGGTCGGAAGGGTCGCGGCCGATGTTCCCGTCGATGGTGCCTTCGTCTTCCTGCAGGTTGCCCCAGACCAGCGCCACATATTTGCGCTCGATGCTGTGAACGAAAAACTGGCGGGCCAGCCGGAGCTGGGCCTCCTCGTTCTTGGCGACGACCAGCAGGCCGGAGGTGTCCTTGTCGATACGGTGGACGAGCACGCCCATCCGTTCATCCTCGGCGTCTGCCTCCTGACGGAGACCCAGATGCCAGGCCAGGGCGTTGACAAGGGTGCCGTTGTAATGTCCGTGGCCGGGATGGACCACCATCCCGGCGGGCTTGTTGACGACAAGGAGGGCGTCGTCTTCATATGTTATGTCGAGGGGAATGTCCTCGGGGAGAATCTCAACGCCGCGCCTCTGGTAGGGCAT
>CADBLM010000207.1 GCA_902795445.1 uncultured Bacteroidia bacterium | reverse complement strand
TCCTTTATGGTCAAAAATATCCCGATAGGGAATACGCCCATCCAGCCAAGCACGTCCCATTGTCTTGAACACAACACTATCCATCCCCTCATTGAGAAACAGCGGGGAAGTCGAAAAGGACATAATCAGCAGAAAAGAAACGGCCACCAGTCCCAGGACCATGACCGGAAGTAATTTCTTATGCATGGAAACATTCAACATTATTTTGCAAATTTATAAATTATTCCGACCGTACAATCCCTTGTTTGGAGATAAAAATAGAAATAGGTATCTTTGCTGGCCATAATTATGTGAAAGATGGATAACAAGATCGTCCTGTCACTCATCATCTGTTCTAGGACACCCGATTTAAACGAGGATTTAAGCCGAAACATTCAAGAAACTATCGGCGTTCCGTATGAACTGATCGTCATTGACAATTCACGAAACGATCATACGATGTTCTCCGCCTATAATGAAGGAGTAGAACGTGCAAGCGGCCAACTTTTATGCTTTATGCACGAAGATGTCTGTTTTCACAGCAAAGACTGGGGATGGCGATGCGAAGAACATTTCAAACGGCATCCCGACCTGGGACTCATAGGGCTGTCTGGCAATCAGGTGATGCTCAAAGGACGGGACTGGCGCATTTCTCCGGGCAATGTCGACAACTTCATCCAACGTTTTGAGACGCTCGAAAAAGAGCCTCGGAGCGTATCCCTTCAAATCAGCCGCAACCGGCCTCTTTTCAAAAAACTCCGGGAAGTCGTTGCCGTAGATGGTATGTGGATGGTTATCAGGGCCAGTTTGTTTCCCCCGCTTCGTTTTGACGAAGAAAGGTTTCATCACTTTCACCTGTATGACACGGACATCTCCCTGCAAGTCATAAGTCTTGGTTACAAAGTCTGCGTCTGTCAGGACATATTGCTGGAACATTTTTCGGTCGGGTCGTTCAACCGGACCTACTACGACGATTTGGCGGCAGCCTTAGACAAATGGGATGGGATGCTCCCGCTGTTCCGTGGCGTGAACTATTCCGAAAGGAAACTAAAAAAACAACTCGAAAAGATTGACCGGAACATTTCAGGGTTCTTGAGAGAGAGAGAAATCACACGCTCTTTACGGGCGAAATGGGAACAGGGTTATAACGGTCCTTATACCGAAGAAGAAAAAGCGTCCATCAAAGGAAGCATTCTCTTCTATCACCATAATTACAATAAGGTGGCATCTTGTTTCCGGGATGCCATCCGCGAGATCCGGCATTCCTTCGACGACGGCTGGCTGACAGCTGCAGAAAAGCGGATGTTCATCTGGAAAGCCTTCCTGTATCAATACATCTTGACCGGACGGCATTTCAGGATGATGACGCGTTGACAACGATTCGGACTTTTTTCATTATATTTGTAGGTTATGGGAAAATTTTTCGTCAAAGGCCTGATGCGACTTTTCGGGATGCTTCCGCTGAAGGTCCATTATTTCAACGCCCGGTGGATAGCCTGGCTGTTGCGCAATGTCATCGGCTACCGCCGCGACGAAGTACTCATCAACCTCACGAGTTGCTTCCCGGAAAAGGAATACAATGAACTCAAACAGATATCCAAGGATTTCTACCTCCATTTCGCGGAACTCATCGTGGAAGCCATCTGGTTCGGCGCCTGCCGCAATCCCGAGCGTCTGCACAAGGCCCGCATGATGGAAATCGCCAATCCTTCCCTGCTGAACGAGTTATACGAAAAATTCCCCAGCGTGATGGTGATGTACTCGCACACAGGCAATTGGGAGTTGTACGGCGGCATCGCCAGTTACAACTATACGGACCTGCCGATGCATATCCGGGAAGACAATTTCTGCGTTGTCTATCGCAAACTCTCCAGCCGGATGTGGGATGAAATCCTGCGCAAGAACCGCTTCGCGCCCCTGCTGGACCGCGACGGTTTTCCGGGTTATATCGAGTCCAAGACACTTCCCCGCTATGTTTTTTCTCACCGCAACGAGAAAAAATTCTACAATGTCAACACCGACCAGCGGCCCTATTACGCGGCCCCGTCCTTCATCGAGTGCGACTTCCTGCATCATCGCGTCCGCACGATGTCCGCCGCGGCCTCCCTGGCCGCCAAGTTCAAGATGGCGGTCGTCTATCTGAATATGAACCGGACCCGGCAAGGACATTATCTGCTGGAATACACCACCCTTTGCGAAGATGCCTCACAAATGCCGGTCGAAGCCATTATGCAGCAGTACTACAGCCTGCTGGAAAAAGATATCCGCAACAATCCGGCCAACTACCTCTGGACCCACCGTCGGTTTCAGCAATGATGACATCGGGGAAAATGATGAAAATAGCGGCTATTACGATGCTCCGTAATGATGAGCAGTTCCTCCAGAAATGGATCACCTGGTATGGCGGTCAGCTTGGCCGGGAGAATCTGTTCGTCTATTTTGACGGGACGGACCAAAACATTCCTGATTTTTGTGAGGGAATCCATACGGAAAAAGTCCGGCGAATCGAGGGGCAGGTCCGTCAGGGAGACAAAGGACGCATCGCATTTCTGTCAGAAGCTGCCCGTCAACTGTTCTGCGAAAAGACGTACGATATGGTAATCGGAACAGATGTCGATGAGTTTTTAATACCCGATCCGGCTCTCGGGATAGGACTGTACGATTTCCTGCAGCACTTTCAAGCGTGCGGACGGGTGAGCATTTCCGGCCTGGGCATCGATGTCGGACAAAAGATGGGCGAAGAAGGCCGTATCGACTGGTCACGTCCCCTACTGTCCCAACGCTCCTACGCCAAACTCTCTACCCGCTATAGCAAGTCATCGGTGCTGTTCAAACCATCCGATCATTCATCCTTCCCCCAATGGGGAAGCGGTTTTCATCGGGTACGCGGACACAATTTCCACATCGTCAAAGACTTGTACCTTTTTCATTTCGGCAGCATCGACCTGGAGCGAATTGAGGAAAAAATGCGTACCGGCGATTTGGTGGCCAAGGGTTGGGGACGGCATCTTGCCAAACGCACCCGGACCATCACCCTCGTCAGCAAGAAAAAAGCCAGGGACTGGAATAAGCTTATCCCTGCTGCCCGCTTTCTTCAAAACTGCGTCCGTCCGCCCTACGCCTGGAACAAACCGGCTATGTTCGAATGGCAACCCATCGTCAGAATCCCCCAAAGATTTCAAGGCATCATCTGAATTTTTGCCGCAATCCGCAAGAAACCCATGAAACGTCACGCCTGTCTCATCCTCGCCCACGCGCATTTCAACCAGCTCAAGACCCTGGTCAGACTGCTTGATGACGCTCGCAACGACATATTCATCCACGTGGACGCCCGGGCAAGGGATTTCGACCCCGGCGCCTTCGACGGAATCTGCAAGGCGTCAAAACTGACCTTCATCAAGCCGCGCATCGCGATACATTGGGGCGGCATCAGCATTATGCGGGCAGAACTGGCCTTGTTGAAGGAGGCCTGCCGGGGAACCTACACCTACTACCACCTGTTATCCGGGATGGACCTGCCCATCAAGAGCCAGGATGAAATCCACGCCTTCTTTGAAGCACACGAAGGCAAAGAGTTTCTTGACCTCTGGCAGTTCAAATCACACACGCACAGACGCTTCCACTACTATACCCTTTTCCCGGAAGGAGCAGGCAGTTTCATCCCGAACCTGGCCAACAACCTTTTCAAGGGTCTCCAGATGCTGGTCGGTCCCACCATCAACCGTAAGATTGACTTCCGTTTCGCCTCACAATGGTTCAGCATCACGGACGCCTGCGCCCGCTACGTCCTGTCACAGGAAGACTGGCTGGAAAAAGTCTTCCGCCACACCAACACGGCAGATGAAATTTTTCTGCCCACGCTGCTCTGGAACTCCCCTTTCAAAGAATGCCTTTACGACAAGGAGGAACACGTTCAGAACAGTGAATATTCGCACGGCAATATGCGCCTGATTGACTGGAGCCGGGGCGAAAGTGTCCGTCATCCCTGGACATTCAAGACGGGTGACTACGACTTGCTGATAAACGCCCCGCAACTGTGGGCCCGCAAATTCGACGACAGCGTCGATGCCGGCATCATCGAACGCATCGCCCGGGAACTGGCCCCCAGCAGCGACAATACCCGATAAGATGAAAAAGGTCCTCGTCATATTTCACCTCTACTATAAAGACCAGCTGCCCTACTTCCTGGATAAGCTGTCCCACATTCACGGCTGCGACTGGGACCTCTGCGTGACCGGCCCCTCCTTTGATCCGGAGAGCCAGGCAAGCCTGCGTGCCTTCAAAAGCGATGTCAGCCTCATCACCTGCGAGAATGTGGGCTACGACATCTGGCCCTTTCTCCACGCCCTGCAGGTGACGGGAACGGACGCCTATGATCTGGTGCTGAAACTCCACACCAAAAGCAATACCGGCGACCACAAAATCCGCATTGGAGGCGTGCATCTGCGGGAATATATGTGGCGGGACACGCTTGTCGACGCCCTTCTCCAAGACAGGGAACGCTGGGAAGAGGTGCTGAACATCTTCGAATCCCGTCCGGATGCCGGGATGGTATGCAGCCGCAAACTGTACTGCAAACTGAATTTCAAGGAAGATCATGCCCTGCTGGACGAAGAACTCTCGCGCATCGGTCTGCAAACGCAAGAACGCCGCTTCTGCGTCGGAACGATGATGATCCTGCGCGCAGATCTCTTCAAGGCCCTTCCCCTGGCCGAGTTCCGGGCGGAGCAGTTTCCCCGGGAAAGCGCCAGTAACTCCGGCGGCACCATCGCCCACATCTACGAACGCATCCTGTCCCTGCTCGCTCCCGCACAAGGTTTTCAGGTCTATACGACCGGCAGCGACGCCGCCTTTGAGCGCAAGCAAAAAATCCGCCGCTTCACCAAACCGCTGCTGGACTTCCTCTTCAGCATCGACCGCAAAGGGGAGGACGGAGCCAAATACCTTACCATTCTCGGCATCAGCATCCGGCTATGAAACTGCTCTATCTCATCGATACCCTCTGGAGCTCCGGCGGAATGGAACGTGTGCTCATCACCAAGGCCAATGCCCTGGCGGAACGCTATGCGTACGACGTTCTCATCGTCACGACCCATCAGAAAGGGCGCCAGACTTTCTTTCCCTTGAGCGAAAAGGTACGTCAACTCGACCTGAATGTCAACACTCATCTGCCGCTGACGATGCCCCTGTATTTGAAACGGCTGTCCCGGGTGGTGGAACGGGAACAACCGGACTGCATCATCTCCTTATGCGGCAAGGAGGTGCATCATCTGCATCGATTGCCCGGCAAGAGTTTGAAAATGGCAGAGTTCCATTTTTCGCACGAGACTTACCGGATCAAAGGACAATTGCGCAAACTGCGGGCCCTGGAACGGACGGTCAGCGGACTGGATTGCTTCGTGGTGCTGACCCGGGAAGACGAAGCCGCCTGGAAACCCTTCGCCCCTCATCTCGTTCAGATTTACAATCCGTCCTCTTTCCCGCCCGACGGAGCTTGTGCTGCCCTGAACAACAAACGCATCATCAGCGGCGGACGTTTTGAAAAACAGAAAAACTACCGGGATATGATTCAGGCCTGGGATATCGTCCGGCGGAAACATCCGGACTGGACGCTCGAGCTGTATGGCGACGGCAAGCGAAAAAAAGCACTCAGCCGCCTGATTGCCCGGCTGGGACTGGACGAATGCATCCATCTGCATCCCGCCACCCGGAAAATGAAAGAAGAGATGCTGGAAGCCTCCGCCTATCTGATAACATCGCTGTACGAAGGATTTCCGATGGTACTGGTGGAAACGGCTTCCGTAGGTTTGCCCGTCGTAGCCTACCGCTGTCCCTGCGGCCCCGGCGAATTTATCCGCAGCGGGGAGGACGGTTTTACCGTGGCGCCCGGCGACATCGACGGAATGGCCCAAAGCATCTGCACAATCATCGAGGATACGCCGCTCCGCAAGGAAATGGGGCGACGCTGCCGGGAGAAGGCGAAAGACTACACCGAAGAGCGTATCATCCCCCGCTGGGATGCCCTATTCAAAAGTTTATGTCAATGATGGGACGCCCTGGACATTTTCTGACACTTGCGAAAATCATTCTGCGCGGGCACCTGTTCAATCCGCTTTGGCTGCCCCGGCAGGAGCGCCGGCGCCGCAGGGGCGAGGCCACCCGCCAGGCCGTGCTCGATTATCTGGAAAAGATGATGCCGCCGTCCGACAACAGGCAGGAGCAGCCGGAGGCCGGCACTTCGCAGGACAGGCATATCTGGACCCTTTGGCTGCAAGGGGAAGAGCAGGCTCCGGCCATCGTCCGAGCCTGTATCGCATCTATGCGGGAACATCTGAGCGGAGAACTTCATGTCCTCACGCAGGCGGACATACTGGAGACAATCTCCCTCCCTGGCCCTATCCTGGACAAATGGCGCAGCGGCCGCATCCGTCCCGCACACTTCGCCGACATCTGCCGGTTGGAACTGCTCTGGGAATACGGCGGTGTCTGGGCCGACGCTACGGACTGGTTTTCCGCCGACCTTCCGGACTGGCTCTGGAAGGAAGATTTTTTCGTCTATATGAGCGGCGAACGCCTGACGGGAAGTTATGCCTTCATCCAGAACTGCTTCATCCGCGCCAGCAAGAGCAGTCCGGTCCTGGCCGCCTGGCGGGATGCCGTCTTCCGTTATTGGGAGCACGAAGACAGCGCCATCGACTACTTTATCCACCAGCTGCTGCTGGAATATGCGATCCAGCACGACCCGCAGGCAGCCCGGTCCTTCGCACAAATGCCTCGCCTCAACCAGGATCCGACCCACGAACTCTGGTTCGTCCGCGGGGGTGACGTATATGACCCGGCTGCGTACCGGCAAATTGTCGACAAGGCCCTTTTCCAGAAAACCGAGTACAAATCACATCTGTCCCAATTGCCTCCCAAAGACAGTTTCGCAGAACGACTTATGCGCCGATGAAACGACTCTTCATACTGGCAGCCTACGACAGACGTAGTGAAGTATCAGAGGCCCTGGTTTATTACGCCCGGGCGCTTTCCGCCTGCGGTGATGTTATTTTCGTTGCAGACAACACATTGGAAGAAAGGGAATTGAGCCGTCTGGACGCCTATACGAAAGCCCGGATTGCGGAATCGCATCACGAATACGATTTCGGCTCATACAAAAGGGGCTATGCCTATGCGGTCGAAAAGGGTCTTTTAAGCCGGTACGACCGCTTATACCTGGTCAACGATTCGGTATATGGTCCCTTGTACGAATTGGAACGATACCTGAGCGAGATGGAAGCCTCCGGCGCTGAAGCAACGGCGCTGACCTTCAACCCCCACCATAGTCATCCGCATCTGGAATCCTGGTTTATGGGATTCGGAGAGCGCGTCTTTCACGCTCCGTGGTTCGCCGCCTTTCTCAACGGAGTGGAAGCGCTGTACGACAAGGGGGAAGTCTGCACCCGCTACGAGAACGGACTGAGCGACAAGTTGCAGGAAGAGGGAATCCGCCTCCTGGGGCTTTTCACGGTCCACGGTAAAGAGGTGTACAACAAGCCCTGTTCACTCTTTAAGAAAGGACTCCCTTTTTTCAAGCGGGACTCCAT
This sequence comes from uncultured Bacteroidia bacterium, assembly GCA_902795445.1. GTDB lineage: Bacteria > Bacteroidota > Bacteroidia > Bacteroidales > UBA932 > Cryptobacteroides. The sequence continues at coordinate 3,983 of CADBLM010000207.1, read as the reverse complement.
CATCCGGCACAACGGGGCGTGCCGATACGGCATCCGCAAAATTCTGGAAGCCATCTCCCCCGAGGCAAAGGAGGTTGTTGAAAAGGACATCATCCGCCTGTACGGCGAGAACATTTTGCACGACATCCACTCCGCCCGTCCCTTCAACCGAGCCGTAAGAGTCATCGGGTATGCCTTGAAAAAGTGGGCTTAACCCCTATTCCTTGCACCACTGATCCAACCATTTGAAGTACTCACGGTGCCACAGGAGGGCGTTCTGCGGGGAAAGAATCCAATGGTTTTCCTCCGGGAACACCACCATCCGGGCGGGCACGCCCATCATCTTGGCCGCATTGAAGGCCGCCATCCCCTGCTCGTACGGGATGCGGTAGTCCGTTCCGCCGTGCATCACCAGCAGGGGCGTATGCCAGTTCCTGACCAGCTTGTGGGGGGAATGGGCGTAGTGGCGCAGCGCCTTGGGATGCGTGCTCCAGACCGAGCCGAGGCCGGGGCCGTCAACAGGATATTGCTGCGCGGCCGCCTTTGACGCGGCCTCTCCCACCACATCCTTGGAAGGATAACCGCCGCTGACATCCCATTCCTCAAACCACATTTCCTCGGTGGTGAAGTACATCTGCTCCTCATTGAAGATGCCGGCGTGTGCGATGAAACAGTCGAAGACATCCCCGTGGATGCCGCTAAGGTAATAGACACTGAAACCGCCGTAACTGGCTCCGCAGGCCGCCATCTTGCCGACATAGGGCTCGCTCTTGAGTTCCCGGGCCGCCATCAGGTAATCCTGCATATTCCGGCCGACATAATCGCCGGAAATCTGTTCCTTCCAGGCCTGACCGAAGGCCGTGGTGCCGTGCCGGTTGGGCAGCACGACGATATAGCCCTGTTCGGCCATCATCCGGTAGCACCAGCGGTAGGACCAGTCCTGGCTGATGCTGCCCTGCGGCCCGCCGAGGGTGATGAGGATAGAAGGATAGACCTTGGTCTCATCGAAATGCGGCGGATACATCACCCAGGTCAGCATCTCCCGGTCATTTCCAGTCTTCATCCAGCGCTCTTCCACCCGAGGGGTCCCGATGGCGTCGAAGAAAGCGGTGTTCACCGATGAAATCTCCTCCACGCTGCCGTCCGCGAGATTCAGCCGGCAGATTTCCGTCGGACGCAGAAGGCTGTAGCGCGTGAGCAGGGCCTGGCCGTCCGCCACAAAGAAAGGCGTAAAATAGTCGTGCCAGTCATCGGGACGGGTCAGCCGGCAGACTTCCCCGTTCAAATTCACGGAAAAGATGGCTCCGAGCCCTTCCACGAGGGCGGAGAAACGGATTTCGCGGGAGTCGTCCGACCACTGAAGACCGGAAGCGTCCGCATCGAATCCCTTCGTCAGTTCGACGGCGGGGATTTCGGCCAGAGGCTTGCGTTTGGCCGTCGCCCCGGACACCGCGTCGCTGGCGGAAGCGGCATCCCCCGCCTCGGCCAAGGCGCCCGCGGGAGCGGCCACGCGCTTGAGCATAATGCGCTGGCGGTCGGCTTCATAGCCGTCCCGCTCCATACTGACCCACGCCAGATACTGCCCGTCGGGGCTCCAGGCCGGGTCGGTGTCGTAACCGCCGCCCTGACAGACCGCCTCGGTCAAACCGCTCTTCCGGTCATAGATATAGATGTCCGTATCGGTGGAATAGGCATAGGCCATACCGGTCTTGCGTTTGACGCTGTAGGCGATCTTGCGGCCGTCGGGGCTCCAGGCCAGCTGCTCCGTGCCTCCGAACGGCTCGATGGGGAGTTCAAAAGCCTTGCCGGCCTCGCCGAGGATGTCCACCGGCTCTCCCACGCGGCCCCCCTCGAAGGAAGCGACGAAGGTATGGGGAATCTTCACCGTCCAATGGTCCCAGTGGCGGTACATCAGGTCGTCCGTCACATAGGCGTCGGCCTTGTCCAGGTCGGCATAGCGGTCGGCGGGACGGTCCGTGGGACCTTTCACCTCCCCGACCAGCAGGATGGCCCCGCCGTCCGGCGAGAGACTGAAGCCCGAGATGGAAGACACGCCCCCGTCCCCGGCGCTGCGGGCATATTCCGGCACGGGAATCCCTTCGCAGACGAGTTGCTTGCGTCCCAGGGCACCGCCCCGGAAGGGTGCCCGGTAGAGTTTGCCCCCTTGCAGGAAGAGCAGGTCGTTGCCGTGGAAGACCGGATTGGACACGCTCCTGCCCTCTTTCGTCAGAGGCTTGGACGCGCGGGTCTCCAAGTCGGTCAGCCAGAAATTGGCGACGCTCCGGTTTTCTTCCACGGAGGTATAGGAAACGCTGTAGAGGACGCTGCGTCCGTCCGGAGTCACCACCGGGGATGACACGCGGCCCAGGGACAGCAGGGCCTCGGGGGTCAGCGAATCGAACGCCTGCGACGAGGGGCCGATATAGTTTTTCTGCTCCTTCATTTCACAGGAAGAAAGGGAAACGACAAGGGCGGAGCAGGACAGAAGCAGGCCCCGCCGCCAGAATTTCGAGGTAAACGGTATCATAGTTCATTCTAACTTATTTTGCTGTAATCTTTCGTCAAATATTTGTCCTTGCGGAGTTCGGCCGCCAGCGGGGCATTTTCCGGAAGGGAGAGGGACGGGTCCCGGTCCAGGATATGGGACGCATAGGTACGGGCGTCCGAGAGGATTTCCCCGTCCCGGGCCAGGGAGGCTATGCTCAGGTTGATGGGCAGCCCGCTCTGCTGGGTCCCTTCCAGGTCGCCGGGGCCCCTCATTTTCAAATCTTCCTCCGCAAGTTCGAAGCCATTCTCGGTCGTACACATCAGTTCGATGCGGTGACGGCTCTCTTTCGAGAGTTTGTTTCCCGTCATCAGGATGCAATAGGATTTTTCGCTGCCGCGCCCGACCCGGCCGCGCAACTGGTGCAGCTGGCTCAGGCCGAAACGCTCGGCGCTCTCGATGACCATCACGCTGGCGTTGGGCACGTCCACTCCCACCTCGATGACGCTCGTAGCCACCAGGATATGGGCCCGGCCCTCCACGAAGGCGTTCATATTGAATTCCTTGTCCGCCGGCGCCTGCTTGCCGTGGACGATGGCCGTCTTGTAGGGCGGGAAAGGAAAAGCCTTCACGATATCCTCGAATCCCAGTTCCAGGTTCTTGTAATCCATCTTCTCGCTCTCGAAAATCAAGGGATAGACGACAAAGACCTGACGGCCGAGAGCGATCTGCCCCCGGAGGAAATTATACAGACCGAGGCGTTTGCCCTCCCCGGCCGTCATCGTGACGACCGGCTTGCGGCCCGGAGGCAGTTCGTCGATGACGGATGTGTCCAGGTCGCCGTAGAAAGTCATCGCCAGGGTGCGCGGAATGGGCGTGGCGGTCATCACCAGCACGTGCGGCGGACGGCCGTCGGAAGTCTTGCTCCAGAGTCTGCTGCGCTGGTCCACACCGAAACGGTGCTGCTCGTCGATGATGGCCAGCCCGAGATTCCTGAAAATCACATTGTCTTCCAGCAGGGCGTGCGTCCCCACAATCAGGGAGATGCTGCCGTCTTGAAGCCCCGCGTGAATCTCCCGGCGGGCCGCCGTCTTGGTCGTACCCGTCAGCAGGGCGGATTGCAGGCCCGTCGGCGCCAGATATTTCTGTATGTTGCGATAATGCTGCTGGGCCAGGACCTCGGTGGGCACCATAATGCAGGCCTGATAACCGTTTCCGATGGAAATCAGGGCGGAGAGCACCGCCACCATCGTCTTGCCGCTGCCCACGTCCCCTTGCAGCAGACGGTTCATCTGCCGGCCGCTGCGCATATCTTCCCGGATTTCCTTGATGACCCGCTTCTGCGCGCCGGTCAATTCGAAAGGAATGCTGTCGTAGCAGAGGTTGAAGGCCTTCCCGACGTGGGGCATCGGGATGCCGTTGTCGCTTCGGCTGCGAAGGTAGCGCGCCTTGAGCAGGGACAGCTGGAGGAAGAACAGTTCCTCGAACTTGAGCCGGTAAGTGGCTCGGGCGAGCGCTT
>CADBLM010000206.1 GCA_902795445.1 uncultured Bacteroidia bacterium | reverse complement strand
TCCATCTTCAGGGTGCAGCAGATGCAGCCGTTCTGCAGGGCGACCAGGCTGTCGTCGCTCTGGCCCACGATGCCGCCTTTCTCAATCAGGTCGGCGTCGATGTTCACCTCGCCGATGTCATTGACGATGACGGCGAATTTGATTCCTTTCTTATTGGCGAGGATATGGTTCAGGAGGGTAGTCTTGCCGCTTCCGAGGTAGCCGGTCAGCAGCAGGACCGGGATCTGTTTTTCTTGCATTTGAATCGTCATAGTGTCTGTCCTTTTCGCAAGACCCGCCAAAAGCGGCCGGGCCTTTCATCGTGCAAAGATACACATTTCGCGAGCATTTTATTTGCTTTTTCGGCGGAGGCGAAGTATTTTTGTGGAGTTTTAAAGGACTACGATATGGAACACGAACACATACAAGGTCATCATCACCATCACCACGGTCCGGCGGTAGCCGATGCCTCCCTCAAGAAGATTTATATCCTTTCCATCGCCCTCAATCTCGCCTACGTGGCCATCGAGGTGGTGACGGGCCTGTTCAACCATTCCGTGGGCCTGCTGTCCGACGCCGGACACAACCTCAGCGACATCATTTCCCTCGCCCTGGCCCTGATCGCGCTCGGCCTGCTGCACAGCCCCCGCCGCGACGGATATACCTATGGTTACCGGAAGTTGTCCGTGCTCATCTCCCTGGTCAATGCGGTCATCCTGCTCGTGGCGGTCGGAGCCATCGTAGCGGAGAGCATCGACAAGTTTTACCATCCCGTCCCCATTGACGGCGCCGTCGTTTCCTGGACGGCGGGCATCGGCATCCTGGTCAACGGCTTCACGGCCTTGCTGCTGATGCGCGGCCGCAGCCACGACCTCAACGCACAGGGCGCCTTCCTGCATATGATGGCGGATACGCTGGTATCCGTCGGCGTGGTCATCTCCGGCATCGTCATCTCTTTCACGGACTGGTACTTCATTGACCCGATTATCGGTCTGGTCGTCGCCGCCGTCATCCTCGTGAGCACCTGGGACCTGCTGCGCCAGAGCGTCCGCCTTAGCATCGACGCGGTGCCGGAAGGGGTGGATGTGGACCATCTCCTCGGGCATATCCGGGAAGTGGATGGCGTGAAGGATGTGCATCACGTCCACGTCTGGCCGATCAGTACGACCGAAACGGCCCTGACCGCCCATCTGGTCGTCGATGACATCACCCGTTCCGAAGAGATTGTCCGGGCCGTCAAGGCCGAACTGTCCGAAGAGGGCGTCGTCCACAGCACCCTGGAAGTCGAGACCGCCGGCCATTGCAGCGATTCGGAAAACTGTTGCTGACTCAAATATGTTCCTGTACAATTTCTTCTGCATCCTGCCTTTTACGGTCTGTCTGGTATGGACTTTCATCCTGCTGTGGGATTCCGTCGGCCAAAGACGGAGGGATTTGCCGGTGCTGACCGTCTTCCTTTTTGCCTGTACCCTGCTCTATCTGGGCCACGCCTTCCATTTTTCGGCCGAGCGGAAGGCCTTTTGCCTGATGGATGTGTTTTATGCAGCCGCCAACCTGGCCGTCTATCCTTTGTTTTTCCTTTGGCTGCGGTGTGTGGCTGACGGGCGGGGCATCCGCAAAACGGATGTTCTCCTGTTGCTGCCCGCCGGGGCTGTCTTCGTCTTCGCCCTCTTCGTCTTTTTTACGGGAGGCTCTCCGGTTCCCGTTTTCTGGTGCAACAGGATTTTTTTCCCGCTGACCGTTCTCTTTACGCTGGTCGAGGGGCTGCGCCTGCTGTCCGCCTACAACCGGACGGTGCGGAATTTCTATGCGGACGCGGAGCGGAAATCGCTTGAAAGCCTCTCCGTCTTGCTGGTCATTTTTGTGATAACGTCCATCCTTTCGGCCATTCTCAATTTTATCGGAAGGGATTATTTCCTGCACCGCTCCCTGCTCCTGGTTCCGTCGCTGCTGTTCAGCATCCTCCTTTTCATTATCGCCTACATCGGCTCCCGCTTGCCCTTTGCGGTCCAGGACGTTCTGGCCGACATTTCCGGAAATGCCCCGTCCGAAGAATCCGGCGCCGATACACCGCACGCCGAGTTGCTGGAGCGTCTGGACGAATTGATGCGCCGGGAAAAGCTCTTCAAGCGTCCGGGATTGAAAATCACTGACCTGGCCGGCGAGGTCGGGACCAACCGCACTTATCTTTCCAATGCCATCAACCAGCAGATGAAGATGAGTTTTTCCGAATACGTCAATCATTTGCGAGTAGAAGAGGCCAAGCGGCTCATCCGGGAGTCCGGTGGCCAAATGCTCCAGAATGTCGTGGCCGAGGAAGCCGGTTTCAGCAATGAAGCGACCTTCTACCGCCGGTTCCGTCAGGCGGAGGGGCTTACCCCCGGAGAGTGGTGGCGCAAACAATAGTTTTTCCCGTTGTTTTTTTCAATGAGATCAATATGTATCCGTTTTCCCTCTTCCTTGCCCTGTTGATGCTTCCCGGCCCGCGGGAAATGCTTCGGGAGGATCCCAACCGCTCCGGAGTGAACACCCACATCTATGAGTTTATCGACGAGACCGTCACGCCGGCTCCCAAGGGCTATCGTCCGGT
>CADBLM010000205.1 GCA_902795445.1 uncultured Bacteroidia bacterium | reverse complement strand
TTCCGAAATCATCTCGGACGAATGAGGGCCGGCCAACCAAGGCAGTTCATCAATAAGGATAACCTTCCGACGAGAGCGAATACTTTCAAGCAGCCTTCGCAGAAGCAGGAAGGCTTCACGCCAGCATGTAGGTCTTTCGTTTTTGGTGGCATCCAAACCTGACAATATCAATGAATCGTAGAAATGGTCCAGTTGTAGTTTTCTATATGTCTCGTAATTTTTGTCACCGTCCTTTACATATGTTCCGACGGCAGAAAAGACAATTTTACTGCCATACACTTCACTGACCAGATATGACTTACCTATGCGTCTGCGCCCATAGATAGCGACAAACTCCGATTTCTTGGATTTGTACAAGCGTTCAAGCGTGGATATTTCCACTTCTCTGCCTATGATATTGGGGTACTTCATGCTGAATTGTTTTTATTGCTCAGCAAAAGTACAATTTTTATTTTAGACCTGTGCAAGTTTTGTTTAAAAATTAGCGAAAACGAGAAAATTTCTTTGCATTTCGCTGATTTTTAAATGCCAGCCTGGCCCGAAAAGACTGCCTCCGGGAACGCGACAACCGCTTTGAAAGTCAGTTCGCGGGCTTTCCGGGCCAGGGCTTCGGTGAGGATGAATCCGCTGTCGATGGTTTCTCCCCGGTCTCCGCTGACGCTGTAGGAGGCGTCTGCCGGATAGAAGGAAATCTCATCGGGACGGATGCCCAATAAAACGTAAGCGTAGCAGAGGGAGGCGATGTACATCGGCAGCCCCTCGGCCAGATGGGTATTGCCCTTCGAGCGTTGCAACAGATAGCCGGCCTGCGAGAGCTCCCGGTCTTCCCGGGCCTTCCCGATGGCGGCCCCCACATTGATGACGGCATCGGCACCGATGTGCGTAGCAACAAGCGGGGCGGCCGCCTGGATCAGTTGATGCTGCCGCTTGTATAGCAAGTCCCATTCCGTCTGGTTTTCAGGCGTCTTGTCGGCATTGTAATAGTGAATGAACGCTTGTCTGTAGTCGGTGTTGCCCTGCGGATAAGCGAAGGGGACCATCAGAGCGATGCGGGGACGGGTGCCGGCCGGGAGCATTTCCAGAATACGCTCTTTGAAAAGACGCAGGTCGTAACCCGTCTCCGTCTGCCCAAGATGGCGGGGATAATCTCCGCCCAGGGTGGCTTCCGGCTGAAAAACAATCCAGTCCCAAGGCTCGTCGGATACGGCTCTCTCCAATGTGACGCCCCTGCCGGCCAGCCCGTTGTGATAGCCTTTCGCCGGCTCTTTGACCGGAGCGGGACCGTCCTTGTATTTCCAATACTGATAGGTGTCGTGGACTTTCTGCGGCTGACCGGAGTGGGTGTAGCAGTAAGTGGGGTCATCCAGTCCCAGGAACTGGTCTTCGAGCCGGCTGCCGCCCAAATAGGCGTGGCCGACGATGACCGGCCTGCCCGCGCTGTGTGCGATGGCCCACAACTGTCGCATCGAATCCCGCGTCCAGCTGTTCCCGACGCCCAGAATCCGTATCGTATCTGTCTTTTCAGCCGCAACGGCGCCATCGTTTGCAGCCGCCGGCGTCAGGCAACCTGCCCCAACAAGCATCACGAAAAGGGAAGCCAGCGCTTTCCCACAGGAACTGCCAGTAATCATAGTCAGTCGAATTTTTGCAAAGTTATGAATTATTCTGTACTTCGCCCAGGCCACCTTGTTTAGCTTCCCCTCTGGCGGGTGTGAGATTGTCATTGCGGTAAGTCAGTTATTTAATGCGGCCATCAGTCGTACAGCCCGATTTCACGGACTTTGTTCTCAAATTCCTCTCCGGGGCAGAGGGCGTCGCGGCGCATCCGGTGACGGTAGCAATAGATGGTCCGGATGGACGTGTTCAACGCGTTGGCAATCTGCCGGCTGTCTGTGATGCCCAGCCGGATCAGGGCGAGGATTCTCAGGTGCGTTCCCAAAGCCCCGTCTTCCTTGACGGCCAGCCGGGCCTCCGGTGGCATCAGCCGGTTGACCTCTTCGATAAAACGGGGAAACAGGTCGAGGACGCTGTTGTCAAAATCCACGAAATAGTTTTTGAACTCCGTCTCGGCGTAAGCCGGGCTCCGCAGGATGCGAAGCAGGGCGTCCAGTCCCTCCTTGCGGTAGGTCCGGCGCATCGAACTTTTCATTTCATCCACTTTGACGATGTAGCCGGCCGTTTTCTCCAGATATTTGGACAGGATGTGGTCACGGATATTGTTCCCGTCCTTGAGTTGGAGATTGCTCAGGCGGATTTGTTCGTGGGCCTTGCGCTCCCGGGCCGAATAAACCCAACGGATTGCCAGTATCAGCAGGGAGAGGACCAGCAGCACAATCAAGGCGATGACAAGGGCCAGTTGCTGACGGCTGCGCAGGACGGACTCCCGCAAGAATGCCCGATAAATAAAACGGGCCTGCTCGGAACTTCTCCGGTAATAGACGGGATAGTTGTAGATGGTCGCGTCGCTCATCGTTCGCATAATGTAACGGCAGGAGCGTTCGTTGTCGCCTCTTTCAAAAAGACGGCGGGCGAGTACATAGAGGGAGTTGTAACCTTTTGTCGCGCTCTGAAGGTCGATGGCGGCGGAGCGGGCCAGATGCTCGATGGCTTTGTCTATATTCTTGTCGCGCTGGTAGGAACGCGCCAGGTCATATTCGGCCATAGCCCTTTGACGCGGTGTCAAATCTTGCCTCTCCAGGATGGCTTCCCAGGTCCGGCGGGCTTGAATATGCTCATTGGCATATTCTTGTTCGCGGGCCCGGTAACAACAGGCCAGATAGGTCGTGGAATCCCGCTGCAGCAATTCCTGCCGAAGCAAGTGGCGCAGTATGCGGCAAGAATCCCGCAGATGCGGCTGGAAAGAGGGGAGATTGAGCAACAGGTGATGGGCGCTCTCATAATAAATCTGTATATCCTCTCCGTAGGGAATGTCGGCAGGCGGCGGCCCGTATAGTTCCAGCGCCTGCGGGAAACGCTCCAAGTACACCAACGCAAAAATCAAGGCACTCCGGGCCTTCAGTTTGTCCTTGGCCGTCCGGGCGCAGTCTCTCATCTGCGTGGCGTAAATCAGGCAGGTGTCCACATTGTAGATCTTGTATGCCTCGAACAGGAGGGAGGCCAACTGAAATTGCCCGGAGTCGCTGCCGGCCCGGGACAATTCCTTTTTCAAACTGTCAGTCCGTGTACGGAAAGCCTGTTCATAGATTTCAGGGCGGTCAAGGATAGAATCCAACTTCCTGATGGCTTCCGGCGTGCGTGAACACGAGACCAGCAATAAGGGAAATAATAGCGGAAATAACTGTATTTTCATACCGCAAAGTTAAATAAACATTTATATTTTTGCAAGCGGGCTTTCTTATGAAAATCAATTGTGAATCAATGAATATATGTCTTTTTGCCTCTTTTAAGCCCCTTTTTTCTTTTATATTTTTATATGCGCGTGTTGACAAATGCAGCGCTATCTTCTAATTTTGCAAACGTTAACGCACTGATAACTTTGGCCATGAAGTTCACCGCAAAACTATTCTTTGCCAGTATCCTTTCTTTGTTCGTGCTTTCCTGCAACAAAGCGGAAGAGTGGCGCAAAACGACTCCCGAAAGCCCCGAGACCGACCCGGATGAGCCGGCGCTGGCCGGCGGGATGAAACGCTTCTATCTCCGCATCAATGCGCTCGAGCAGATCGACGAGGCTTATGCACTCGATTGGAGCGGCCGTACCGTCCTCATCAACGGGAAAGAATATGTACCTCAATACAACCCTTCCCGCAAAGCCTGGTATGCCGATGCCGAGGAATCTTCTTTCCAAGTGTATAGCGCCGAATTGACCGGCGAGGGCTCCTCCCGCTGGTATCCCGGCGGTCCGACGGCCCCTGTGTCCATTCCTTCGGTGCAGTTCCTGCACAAAAGCTCCGATTTGACGGACCTTCCCCTGATGGCGGAATACAATCCCGACCTCGGCGGTTTCCTGGATTTTCGTCCTCCTTATGCGATACTGGATTTTGAACTTTCCGGAATGCAAAATATTGTGTCTCTCCGCTTGACGGCGGCGACTCCGCTGTGCGGAACGGCCACCTGGAGCCGCACGAGCCGCTCCTGGTCTTTTGTGGGGAACGGCGAAGCGCTGGTGCTGAACTGCACGGAGGCCGGGGATGCCGGGCATTATCCGCTCTTCGTGATGGGGCACGACCTCAAGTCGGTTTCTTTGCGCGTCTGTGATGCTGACCACCGGATGACGGAGGTTTCGCTCGGCGACATTTCGCTGGAGCCCGGCGATGTCTGCCGCAAAAGCGTATCGTTTGCGCCGGACAGCGAGCTGCTCTGGTTTGAAGGTTTCGACCGCTGCGTATGGGGCGGTGACGTGGTAGCCGGCCATCCCGGCCGGGCCCCTTCCGCGTCCGTACCCTCTTTGGACGGCTCCAATACCCTGACAGGATATGAGTATGCCCTCACGCAGGTGCCGGCGGCCACCCCCGGTTCGGGCTTTGTCTCGCGGCAGCAGCTTCCGGTGCAGGACCAGCACCAGATGACGGATTCTTATGTGCGCAGCCGGGGCTTCAACGACCACCGCTGGATGCTTCGCTGCCGGGAATACCCGGGCTATATTTCCGTAGGGACCGGCGACGGCAACCGGGGCTGGTTTTCCCTGTATCCTTTGAAACAATACGGATTCAGGACACTCAAGAATCTGGAAGTCAAGTTCCAACTCTGCCTGGATGCTGCCATCCGGGATGAGGTGGCTTTTCTTGTACAGGGGACTACTTGTGTGATGACCGAGTGGTATCTGGACGGAGAGAAAGGTTCGCCGGACTGCCTTTCCCAGAAAGGGGCAAGCGACACCCTGCTTTTGTCTTCCGCGCTTTTGGGGAAAGGGCAGTGGCGGACTGTCCGGGTGCGGATTGACAATTGCACCGACCTGACAATGCTCCAGTGGCTGGCCCTTTCCAGCGATGACGGAGCCCACGGTTTCTATCTGGATGAAATAGAGATTCGTGAGATTCCGGGCTCCTGGGATGCACGCAGGGGGATCCGTCTGCTCTATTGGAACATCCAGAACGGTATGTGGGGCGGCCAGGGCGACGATTATGACCGTTTCGTGGCTTTCGTTCAGAAGTATGCGCCCGACATCTGCGTCTTTTGCGAAGCGGAGTCCCGCCTGAAGACGGACTCTGATGCCAAATGGGAGGAGGCTACCCGCTATCTGCCATCCCATTGGGGCGAACTGGCGGCCCGTTACGGGCACAATTATTACAAAGTGTCCCGCAACGATGATTTCCCGCAGGTCGTGACCTCCCGCTATCCCGTCACCCTCCTGCAGCAGCTCGGCGGTTCGGCGCTCAAGCACGGTGCCGGCATCTATCAGGTGGAAACGCCCCGGGGCAAGGTCTATCCGCTGGCGCTGCACCTGCGTCCCAACGATTCCGACGGGACCAGCCGGGAGACGGAACGGCGGGACGAGATGGCCTATATTCTCGCCAACAGCGTGCTGAAGCCCTCCCTGGGCATCAGCGGCTGGATTCTGCTGGGCGATTACAATGCGACATCCCGGCTGGATGCGCCGTTCTATACCAAAGATGAAGGTTATCTGGTGTCCGATTATATCTCCGGCAACACTTCGCTGAAAGATGTGTTCGGCAGCCGTTATCCGGGTTGTTTCCT
>CADBLM010000204.1 GCA_902795445.1 uncultured Bacteroidia bacterium | reverse complement strand
TCCGATTTCCACCCCGCCCAACGCCATCGCGTCTTCCACCGGTCTGGTGGAGACCAAGGATATGGCCAAGGTCGGCATCATCATCGGCGCCGTCGGCTTTATCCTCGGCTACTTCTGGCTCACCAAGATTTTCCCTTTCTAACAGATAGTTCTAATGAATCGCAGCATTCTTATCGCAACGGCACTTCTCATCCTGGGAGGTGCCTTTGCCGCGCCTGCCGCGCTGGCGCAGGCGCCCGTTGCACCTGACACGAAGGCTGTCGCGGCACAGGCCGCCCCTGCCGGCAAGGCGGAAAAGGCCTCCGCCAGCGAAGTGATGAAGAGAATCTTCATCAACAACATCAAGCTCTACGGTTTCATCCGTACCTACTTCGCCTTCGACACCCGGGAAAGCCTTGCGGGGACGGAGGACCTCTATTACTATATGCCGAAGGATGTCAATATCGGTACGGGCGGGGAAGACCTCAACGACCAGATGTCATTCCGCTTCGCGGCCCTTACCACCCGTCTCGGCCTGGATTTCAAGGATTTCATCGCCGGAGAGTACAAAATCGGCGGGAAAATCGAGGCGGACTTCTATGCCGGACTGAACGGCAGCACGGGCACGGCCCAGCTGCGTCTGCGCCAGGCATTCGTCTCGGTCGCCCGTGACAGCCGCGTGTGGAAAATCGGCCAGACCTGGCATCCGATGGCCGCCGATATGCCCGACATCTTCTCCTTGGAGACGGGTGCGCCTTTCGGCCCCTTCAACCGCAGCCCGCAGGTCAATTTCGAATGGAACTATACCCGATGGGGAAGCCTCACCGTCGCCGGCCTCTGGCAGATGCAGTACACCTCCACCGGCCCGAACGGCGCTTCTGCCGACTATATCAAGTACGGCTGTACGCCGGAGTTTTATCTGGGGCTGAACTTCAAGACCTCGAAGAGCCTCTTCCGCATCGGCGGCGACGTTCTCAGCATCAAGCCCCGCTGGAACAACGGAGAGCGCAAGGTCCGCGACCGCCTGACCACCTTCAACGCCTTCGTCTATGCCCAGACCAGGACGGACCACTGGACCTTCAAAGGCAAGGTGACCTACGGCAACGACGGAGGCCATATGAATCTGGTGGGCGGTTACGGCGTGTCGAAAATCTACGCCGACGGCAACCGCGACTACGTTGCCACGAACAATGTTTCCTCGTGGTTTACCGCATCGGCCCGCTACAATGCCTGGCAGCCGCAGATTCTCCTGGGTTACATCGAGAACATCGGCACGATGAAGGGAATCATCAGCCGGGAAGGTGAAACGACGTTCTGGCAGAAGAACAATGCAGGCACCCTCGCCCGGATGTACCGCATCCAGCCCGAACTCATCTACAACCTGGGCAAGTTCCAGATTGGCATCGAGTATATGATGACCGCGGCGCACTACGGCAAGGCCGACGTGTACAAGCACGCCACGACCGACCTCCACTGGGTCTATAACCACCGCGTCCAGGCGATGGTGAAGTTCAGTTTCTGAGCCGGCCCGCAAGCCGGTCCGCATCGCGGCTGACGGGCCTGCCGTCCGACAGCACTTATTAGGCTAAAAATCAACACATTACGCAAAACGACCTACTTCGATTGGAGTAGGTCGTTTTACGTAAACACCTATGAATCACCCTATTAAATGCAGGGGTGGCAGCAGGGCGACGCGCTTCTCCGGAAGATTTATTCCAGGGGAATCTCGGGGTGTTGGACGGAGAGGGGCAGGTCCTTCTGGGAGGCGTAGAACATATAGAGGACGGCGGTCTCCTTGCCCCGGTTCTCACCGTGGTGGATGGTGCCGACCATTTCCACGACCCCTTCGCCGGCGTGGACGGTCTTCTCCTTGCCGTCCTGACCGATAATGGTCAGTTCGCCCTGGACCAGGACGCCGAAATTCATCACGTTGTGCTCGTGCCAACTCAGTTTCTTTCCGGCGGGGAAGACATATTTCATCGCCACCAGTTCGGGGCGGCCCTGCAAATAGTCCGGCAGTTCAGCACCGTCCCAACTCTGGCTGGTGCGGAACAACTCGGTGGACTGAACCTCGGCGGGGGCATTGTCCGCCTGGGCATTGGGCTGCTTGCAACCCGTCACGGCCGCCAAGACGAGGAGGGCGGGCAAAACAACTTTGAAAAAGCTCTTTTTCATATTCTTTGATTTTAGTTTTTCTGATAGAGATAGCGGCGGATGCTCTTCTTGGGCGTGCGCTCGAAGTCTTCGTCACGGCACTCGATTTTCTTGATCTTGGAATAAGAAGGCAGCTGCTTGTTGAGTTCGGGCAACATATCCTGAATCTTTCCTTTGACGGCTTCGGCATCCAGCCCCTGCTTCTCGCCGGCGGCATAGTCGGGGTAAATCAGTGCCGTCAGCATTCCCTTGTCGTCGATGACCAGCGAGTCACTCACCAGCGGCAGGTTGTTGATGGCATATTCGATTTCCTCGGGATAGATATTCTGGCCGGAAGGGCCCAGAATCATACATTTGGAACGGCCGCGGAGGAAAAGGTAGCCGTCGCTGTCGAGGACGCCGACATCACCCGTGCGGAACCAGCCGTCTTCGGTGAAGGCGTCGGCCGTGGCTTCGGGATTCTTGTAGTATCCCAGGAAAACATTGGCACCGCGCACCTGCACTTCGCCGGGAACATGCTGCGGGTCGTCGGAGACGATGCGGATTTCCATATTGGGCGCAGCCTGGCCGCAGGAGTAGAGCTTGACCTTGTCATAGTGGGCGTAGGCGATAATCGGCGCGCACTCGGTCATTCCGTAGCCGACGGTATAGCGGAACTTGATGTCGTGGAAGAATTTCTCCGCTTCGGGATTGAAGGCGGCGCCGCCCATAATGACCTCTTCGAAACGGCCGCCGAAACTGGCTTCGAGTTTCTTGCGGATATTGTCGCGGATGATGTTGTTGGCCAGGGGGACGTTGAGCAGGAACTTGACCTTCTTGATGATGTCCTTGATCTTGCTCTTGTAGATTTTCTCGATGACGAGCGGAACGGTGACGATGAGGTCGGGCTTGACCTGCGCGAAGGCTCCGAGAATAATCTTCGGGCTGGGGGCCTTGCCGATGAAAATCACGTGGGCGCCGTAGCAGATCTCGAAGAGGAACTCGAACATCATTCCGTACATATGGGCCATCGGAAGCATCGAGACGACGGAGTCGTTCTCGGAAATCTGCGGCTCGGCGAAGAAGTGGGCGAACTCGATGTTGGAGAGGACGGCCCTATAGGGAATCATCACGCCTTTGGAAAAGCCGGAGGTGCCGGAGGTATAGTTGAGGATGGCCAGTTCCTCGGCACTGTCCTCGTAGTAGCAGACGTCCTCGCGCTTGAGGCCATAGGGATAACGCTCCTTGAAGGCGGCCTCGCTGCGTTCCAGCGCCTCCTTCATTTCGGAACGGGCGGTCGCGAAGAATTTGACGTTCTTGACGTTGACGACCGCCTCGACCGTAGCCGGGACCTGGCCGTCGAGCCCTTTCCAGATGCCGGCGTCGGTCAGCAGAAGGCGGGCGTCGGAATGTTCGAGCAGGTGACGGATGTTGTCCGGCGTAAAATCGTTGAGGATGGGCACGGGTACGGCGCCCCAGGTCATCGTGGCGAGGAAAGCCATCGCCCATCCGCTGGTATTCTGGCCGCAGACGGCCACTTTGTCCCCTTTGGCGATGCCCGCCTGCTCATAGAAGAGGTGGTAACGGGCGATGCGGTTGCACACGTCCTCGAAGGTAAAGGTCTCGCCGTGGAAATCCGAAACGGCCGGGCGGAACCAGTTCCTGACAAAATTTTCCTGAAAAAGTTTATTGACAGAGTGAAATTCCATTTTTTCTCATTTTCTGCGATTCCTTCCTTGGAATTGCGCGGCAAAGATACGCTTTTTTTCTATCTTTGCGGGTCAATTTGATAGAAATTCCATGTCTGAAGAAATGAATCTGGTCGGCGACCTGGCCCTCATCCTGATTGCGTCCGGCGTATTTACCATCCTTTCCAAAGTTCTCAAACAACCGCTGATTCTCGGTTATATCGTCGCCGGTGTGCTCGTCGGTCCGCACCTGGGATTGTTTTCCGGCATCACCGACACCCATTCCGTCAAGCAGTGGTCGGAAATCGGCATCATCTTCCTCCTGTTCGGACTGGGTCTGGAATTCTCTTTCAAGAAACTCATCAAGGTGGGCAGCGCCGCCCTTATCACCGCCGGGACCAACTGCATCGGAATGTTCCTGGTGGGAATGATTACCGGTACGGCGATGGGCTGGACGGCGATGGAAAGCATCTTTCTCGGCGGTATGCTCTCGATGAGTTCCACCACCATCATCATCAAGGCTTACAATGAAATGGGCCTGACGGGGAAACCCTACGCACCGCTGGTATTCGGCATCCTGGTCGTCGAGGACTTGATTGCCGTCGTGCTGATGGTCCTGCTCTCGACCCTCGCCGTGTCGAGCCAGTTCTCCGGCGGAGAGATGATTCTGGCCATCCTCAAACTGGTATTTTTCCTTATCTTGTGGTTCCTGGTCGGCATCTACGTCATCCCGACCCTGCTGAACCGGTTCCGCCAGTATCTGACCGATGAAATCCTGCTGCTGGTGAGCATCGGCCTGTGCTTTATGATGGTGTCCGTCGCCAGCCAGCTGGGCTTTTCCTCGGCTTTGGGCGCCTTCGTGATGGGTTCCATCCTTTCGGAAACGATGGAGGGGGAACGCATTTCCCACCTGACCGCCCCGCTGAAGGATTTGTTCGGAGCCGTCTTCTTCGTTTCGGTCGGTATGATGGTGGACCCGTCCGTCATCGTCGAGCACTGGCTGCCGATTCTCCTGATTACCATCGTCGTCCTGATCGGAATGTTCATTTTCTCGATGACCGGTTCCTTCCTTTCGGGAAAAGGACTGACGACGGCGACGCATACGGCGATGAGCCTGATGCAGCTCGGGGAATTTTCCTTCATTATCGCAGGTCTGGGCGTCAGCCTCGGCGTGATGCGGGAGTTCATCTATCCCGTCATCATTGCGGTATCGGTCATCACGACCTTTACGACTCCTTATATCATCAAGGCTTCGGGACCGATGGAGGCTCTGCTGCGGCGCAAACTGCCGGCGGGCCTGCTGGCGAAGGTGGACCACGAAGATGCGGACAGCCAGCCCCATTCCAAAGCCGTAAAAAGCGAATGGAAGAACCTGCTGAGCCTGTACGCCCGCCGCCTGATTCTCTATACGGTCCTGCTGCTGGCCATCACGACGGCTTCCAACCTGTATCTCCCGGACCTGCTGAATCTGCTGCTGCCCAAGGCGGACGCCGAATTGAAAGGGATACTGGTGGCCGTCATCACCCTCGCCGTGATGATGCCCTTCCTCTATGGGATGGCCATCTCCGGACCGGCCATCAAAAAACTGGCTTCGAAGCTGATCCGCGAGAACAAGTCCAACAGCTGGCCGGTGCTGGCGCTGATGCTGCTGCGGATTTTCATCGCGCTGGCTTTCTGCATCGGGGTCATCGTCGCCAATGTAAAACTGTCCGTCACCGCCCTGCTGGCCGTAGGCATCCTGCTGCTGGTGCTCTTTTTCATCCTGCGCATCCATTTCCACCGCTTCGGCGGCATCGAGGCCCGCTTTATGCAGAATCTCAACCAGAAGGAAATCGAGGCGCAGCGCGTGCGTCCCGTGGCTTCTTCCGTCCAGGCCAAGCTGTCGGACTATGACATCCATCCGGAGAGTTTCGCCCTCGCGTCCGAAAGCATCTATGCCGGCAAGCGCCTGCGTGACATTCCCATCCGCAGCGAGTCCGGCGCCAACATTGTCAAGATTCAGCGCGGTGAGAAGAACATCCTCATTCCTTCCGGCAACGAAATCGTCTATCCCGGCGACGTGCTGATTGCGGTCGGTACACGGGAACAGCTGGACCGTTTCCTGAAACTGATGAGCGCCCGGGATTCCGTTTCAGGCAACGCCCCTGAGTTCAAGCTGGAATGCATCCTGCTGGATGAAAATTCTTACCTGACGGGCAAAACGCTACGCAATGCCAAACTGAAGGACGCCGGCTGCCTGGTCATCAGCGTGCTGCGTGGAGAGGAAATGATTTCCAATCCTTCTCCGGACCTGCATTTCGAAGCCGGAGACGGCGTATGGCTGGCCGGAGAGGCGGCCAGCGTCGAGTGGTTCGCCGGAGCGAAATAGGAAGCCCCGGAGCAGCTCAAATCCCTTCGCCGTCGCGGAAGAAGGATTCGCGGTAGCGGCTCTGAAGGATGCGGGAATGCGGCGGGACGGAATGGGTCAGCCAGACGTTGCCGCCGATGACCGAGCCGGTCCCGATGGTGATGCGCCCCAGCAGGGAGGCATTGGAATAGACCGTCACATGGTCTTCGATGACGGGGTGACGGGCGATGTTGCGGGGACGTCCGCTCTCGTCATAGACGAAATTCTTGGCACCGAGGGTCACACCCTGATAGAGGGTGACGTGACGGCCGATGACGGCGGTCTCGCCGATGACCGTCCCCGTGCCGTGGTCGATGGCGAAATACTCGCCGATGGTGGCCCCGGGATGGATGTCGATGCCTGTGACGGAGTGGGCATACTCGGTGAGCATACGGGGCAGGATGGGGACGCCCAGTCCCAGCAGCACGTGCGCCGAACGATAGTAGAGGATAGCTTTGACGGCCGGATAGCAGAAAATGATTTCCTTGGGACCGGTCGCCGCCGGGTCGTTGGCTTCGATGGCCTGCACGTCCGTCTCAAGCAGACGCTTGATTTCCGGCAGGGAATCGACGAAACGCTGCGCGGCCTCCGCCCCGGCAAGGGGCGAAAGCGCGCGAAGGATTCGTTGGGGAGCCTCGGCGGGATGCTGGTCGGCATATTCGGGAAAGACGGCGTCCTTGACCGCATCCATCATCTCCGTAAGGGCCTTGGCTGTAGATTTGAGCGATTTCATTATTCAAGCGGGTAGTCTTCGAAAGCGTAGAGGATAGTGGAGAGATAGCGTTCACCGGTGTCGGGCAGCAGGGCGACAATGGTCTTGCCTGCATTTTCCTCGCGGAAAGCCAGTTCCAGCGCGGCGCTGTAGGCGGCTCCGGAAGAGATGCCGACGAGCAGGCCTTCGCGGGCGGCGAGCTGGCGGGAAGCCTTGATAGCGGCGTCATCCTCAACGGGCAGAATCTCGTCCACGACGCTGCGGTTGAAGGTGGCCGGCTCAAAGCCTGCGCCGATGCCCTGGATTTTATGCTTTCCGGCCACGCCGGTGGAAAGGACGGCGGAAGAAGCCGGCTCCACGGCGACGACCTTGACGGCCGGATTGTGTTTCTTGAGCGCCTTGCCGCTGCCGCTGACCGTGCCGCCCGTTCCCACGCCGGCGACGAAGATATCGACCTTGCCGTCGGTGTCCCGCCAGATTTCCTCTCCGGTGGTCCGCTCGTGCACGGCGGGATTGGCCGGATTGACGAACTGGCCGAGGATGACGGCGCCGGGAGTACTGTCGCGGAGTTCCTCCGCCCTGGCGATGGCGCCCTTCATTCCCGCAGCGCCGGGGGTGAGTTCGAGGGTGGCGCCCAGGGCCTTGAGCAGGCTGCGGCGCTCCTGGCTCATCGTTTCGGGCATCGTCAGGATGACGGTATAGCCCTTGGCGCGTCCGACCCAGGCCAGACCGACGCCGGTGTTGCCGCTCGTCGGCTCGATGATGGTGGCGCCCGGCTTGAGGATGCCGCGGCGCTCGGCGTCTTCAATCATTTCGAGGGCGATGCGGTCTTTGACGCTGCCCCCGGGGTTGAAATACTCGATTTTGACGAGGATGTCGGCCTTCTGACCGGGGAAGGGTTTGACCTTCAGAAGCGGGGTGTTACCGATGATTTCGGTGAGAGATGAGTAAACCATAACACAAATTATTTATAAAGTTAAACAAAATTTTCCGTTTTCAGCACATCCAAACAAAAAAATCCCTGCTCAATCTCCGATTGGCAGGGGCGCATATCTTATGGATTCCAGATTCTTAAATAGGGGACATTCAAGCACGCGCAAAACCGTACCAACCGGCGGGGAAGGTACAGCAGCAACACATATTGTTCTGAATGTTTCTCATTTCGGAAGCAAAAGTATGGAAAATTTTTAAGAATGCAAATTTTTTTTGATGCGGCAAGCGGATTATTTTTTCAATAATACAGGACGGCGCCCAGGGTGAAGCCCATCCGGGTCATCACGCCCGGCAACTGGAAACTGACGCTGATCAGTTCCGACATTTTTTGTTTTCCCGATAGAAAATCCTTGGATGACATACGGCAAAGGTACGGATAAATTCTGGCACACGCATCCCCCGGAATGGGGAGGGAGGGAATCTGACATCCCCATTTCTTGGTATCAGCGGTAGAAGAGGACGCCGAAATAGAGACGGGGACCGACGGGGCAGAAGGAGGCCGAACGGCCGAAGGGGACGAGGCAGTCCAGTTTGAGGCTCAGGTGGATGGAACGGGTAAGGATGAAATCGCAGCCAAGATAGGGATCGGCCGTCGCAAAGCCACCTTTGCGGTAATAGGATGCGCCGACGGGGCCCCAGGACCGGTCGTCAGCCGCCGCCCGGGAAGTATCTCCTTCCATCAAAAGATGAGTGAGGGCGCCGCCGCCTACTGTCAACCCGACATAGGGTTGAAAACGGCCGAAAATCCAGTAGAAATCGGCCAGCACCCCTCCCCATCCTTGTTTTACATAACTTCCGTTCCCGCGCAGGCTGAGCGTGGAAACATATCCTTCGAATCCGACCCGGAAATGCTCGCCGAGGTGGACACGGGCCACGCCGCCGATGCCGATGGGCGCGCCCTGCGTGCGTTGGGCTCCCGCTCCGGACAGGTCTGCGGTCCGGCCGCTCAAAAATCCGCTGTGCAGCAGCATCCCTCCGTCAAAGCCCCGGTACACGGAAGGCTTCCGGGACGGCTCCGGCGGAGAGACGGCGTCTTCCGCCCGCAGGACGGGCGCCGCAAGCAGCAGGGCGCCGAGGCAGAGGAAGTAAAAACGCTTCATTTTTTCGGTGAACTATCGCCGCCCCGCCTGGGATTGGCGGGAAACCAGCCCTTGCGGACCCGCTCGCGCTGCTTGAAAAGTTCGTGGATGCTCCAGAAGGAGGAAAAGCCGAAGACGCCCAGCAGGGTCGATATGACCAGGTCGGCGACGAAAAGCGAGCCCACGCAGGCCGCCACGCCGGCAAGGGCGAACACCCACCAGCATCCGACGCCGAGGTAATACTCCGCCTTCATCACCAGCGGATGGAAAAAGCCGATGCACAGAAAGGCACCCAGGCCGACAATCAGTCCGTCAAAATTCATAACGGCTGCAAAGATAGGCAAAAGCCCCGGATTTTGCACCCGTCATAAATGACGGGACGGAGCGGCTTGGCGGACTGAAAAAAAAGCGTAACTTCGCGGTATGAATCCCAGCCTCGCCATCATCGATCCCAATACGCTCAGCGCCATCGGCCTGAAGGAACTCCTATGGGACATTTTCCCGGAAGTGGAAATCCTCTCCTTCGCCTCGATGGAGGACTTTGCGTCGGACTGCGACCATTATTTCGTCCATTACTTCGTCAGCAGCGCCATCCTGCTGGAACACTCGGACGAATTCGAGGCGCTCAAACGCCAGACCATCATCACCCACGCCGGAGCGGGAGCGGCATACGCAGAAGCCGGCTACAAGGTGCTGGACCTCTCCCTGCCGGAAGAAAAACTGGCGGCCGCCATCCTGCGCCTGCACCGCGAAGGGCACGGCGGATTACGGCGTGAAAGCCAGGGCGAAAGCACGGGAAAAACGGCTGCGGAGCGGAAAGCCGACCTCCTGTCCGCACGGGAAAAGGATGTCCTCGCCCTGATGGTCAAAGGCTATTACAACAAGGAAATCGCCGACCGCCTGCACATCAGCGTCACCACGGCCATTTTTCACCGCAACAACATCTGCGAGAAACTGGGTACGCGCTCACTCGGGCGCCTGACCATCTACGCCCTTCTGAACCACGTCGTGGATATCGACGCCATCAAATAGGCTTTAGAATTTCCGGATGCGGAAGATGCCGTCCTGGCCCTGAATCCAGCATTTTCCTTTGTAGAAAGCGATGTCCTCCAGTTCTCCGCTGGTACATTCCGTCAGGTCGGCCACCTGCATCCGCTTCTTTTTCAAATCCCATATATATAATATGGAAGGCTTAGGCCCGGTCCCGATGCCCGTCGGCATATACAACTTGCCGCCGCGGACATACAGCCCCTGGCCGATGGGATTGAAACGGAAGTCGGAGACCTCCTCAATCAGATAATTCTCCAAGGCATCCTCGGGGTGGAGGACCACCATAGCGCCGTCCGAAAGTTGGGGAAGACGGAACTTGATGATGCGGTGGCGGTTGTCCGGATGGTAGTTGTCGATGGTGTTGCCATAGCCGTAGAGCATCTTCGCCTTCGGATCCACGACCCACTGGAGGGCATAGCCGAAATCTTGGTTGACATCCTCATAGTGAATCACCTGGACCACTTCCGAAGACCGGAGGTCCGGTGCAATCCGCTCCACGTAGCAGACATCCTTCCCCTCGGCGGCCGGTTTCTTGTGGCAGTGGCTCACATAGACGACCGGCATCGGATCGCCCTTCTGCGCCTTTTCCACACCGAAAGACGCCACGTTGGCGTGATTATAAGGGTGGAAGGAGCCCAGACGGAACTGCCCGGCCTTGGTAAAACTGTCCCCCGAAAGGCGGTACACGGTGGCATAGCCCTCGTGCTGGAGACTGAGCATATAGTCACCGTAAATGTCCATCCCCTGATAAGCGTGCCTGCGGGGTTTGCCGCCCTCCTGTGCGGGAGGGTCGGGAGGAAAGCCCTGCATCGGGCCGAGATGGTCCGCCTCGGGTTTGGCGGAAAGCGTAACGGAAAGCAGCAACAGCGCGGCCGCGGCAAACGGTTTTTTCATCTTCTTGAATTTAGATTTCCCAGGCGCCGCCCTTGGCGAAGACCGGATTAACAATGGCGTCATAGAATCCGCCCCGCTTGGCCAGGTCGAGCAGGTTGTAGCGGAAGCGCATCAGCTGCACCTTCGGGAACATATCGCGCAACTGCACGCGGCTCACGCCGATCATCGACGGGTCATAGGGAGCGCCGGCTGCCTTGAAGGCGGCCTGCATCCGCGCGAAGGGCCAGACCTGTCCCTGAAGTTTTTCCTTGAGGGCGGGCCATTCGGCTTTGAGTTTCTCAAGCTGCCTGCGGACCTCGCCGGCATCCTCATATTTCTGCGTAATCTGCGTATAGCCCAGGCGGGGTGCGGGGAAATCTTTGAAGACTTCCAGGGCGCGCTGCTGCTCCTGCTCCAGGGTCGGCCAGGCCTTGACGCAGGCGTCCACGTCGATTTGGGTCAGGTCCAGCTTGAAGAGTTCGTCGAAGACCGCGCACATCGTCATCGTACCGACCGCAACCTGGAAGCCGTGGGACTGGAGCTTGCCGTTGTAGCGGTGCTCCGTCATATCCAGGATATGGCTGAACAGGTGGTCGCAGCAGGAAGCCGGACGGGAAGAACGGGCCGCCTGCATCGCGATGCCGCTGAGGGTCAGGCCCTCGAAGATGTCCGCGATGGCGTCCGGGTCGCCCGCCGCCACGGCTTCGGGACGGGAAAGGAAATCATCCAGATAGTCCTGCAGCACGTGCCAGGCCTCGGGAATAATCGGCTCGGAACCGACGAAGTCCGCAATCATCCATTCCGCGCCGGCAGGCACCTTGGCGGCAAGGTCGGCATAGCCGGCAGCCGTCATTTCCTTGGGAGCCGCGGCGATGATATCGGTGTCCGCGATGATGGCGACGGGAGCCGGGCAGGAGAAAGTCTGCTTGGAATGCTGATAGCTGATGGAGGCGCCGAACGAGGAATAACCGTCCACGGAAGCGGCTGTCGGCAGGGTCAGATAGGACTGGCCGTGGTGATGCGAACAAAGTTTGCAGAGGTCGTTGATGACGCCGGAGCCGACGGAGACCAGGATGTAAAAATCGTCGGAAGCCGGGACAAAGGCCTTTTCCGCGTCCGCCTCCTGATGCTGCGCGTCGTCCTCGATGCGTTTGGCGCCGGCCAGGTCTCCCTCGACCAGACGATCCACCATCTCTACATATTTCCACTCCGCGTGGAAAACTTCCTTGTCGATGATATATTTTTCCGTCACGACGCCCGCATCCCGGAGCAGAGCGTACACTTTCTCCCCGAGGACGGGCCAGGTGTGGATGTCGGCGACAACCATCGCCTTGCGGCCGGGGAAACATTTTTGGAAGACGGCGGGAGCCTTGACGGCGTCTCCCCTGCCCATTTCAAAAATCTTCGTGTCTGTGGAAATGGAAAGTGCGTGGGCAATCCGTTCCTGGAAATTCTTTTTCATCGTTGCTGTCGTTTAATTCAACTCATTTTCATTCATACGGGCGCAGACCCATACAAGAGACAAAGATAAAATTTTCCCGACAATAATCCAACAAGAAAAGAAGTACACCGAAAGGAACGGGAGTTTTTGACGAC
>CADBLM010000203.1 GCA_902795445.1 uncultured Bacteroidia bacterium | reverse complement strand
TTCATTCTTCTATCGTAATACGTTTCGTGCCGGCGCTGCGCAGTTGCCTTTCTTCGAGTTGCTCCAGGACGCTCCTTTGCTTTTTCCCGGAGAAAAGATGCCTCACGTAATGACCGAAATGGTTGAATTCCTGCTGCCAGGAGATACCGACGCCCGTCCGCTGGAGGTTGTCCAGATAATTGGTGTATTGGTCCGCGGAATGGGAGAAGGCGGTGAAACGCAAGGTGCCGGGTTTGTTGATTTTGACCTCGATGTCCAGGTCGCCCACGATTTCGTTGCGGTTGCCGCCGGAGGTCAGGCGCTGTTTGTTGCCGATGTTGCCGTTGACCAGCACCCGGTTGTTGAACAACTGGGTGGAGATGGCGACGTCGAACGCGCTCGTCCCTGCGGTGGTCGGCTGGTAGTTGAAGCCCAGGTCCAGCGGTATGTCCAATTTCATAAAGATGTTGTTGATCTGGGTCATCATCACATCGCTGAGGTTCTTGGACAGGGTGCTGGTGTTGTTCTGGATGCCGCTCTGCTCGTCGGGAATGAAGGTGCCGGCGACCAGCAGGGCGAGGAACTGCCGCTGCACCTTGTCTTCGGTGGAGAATGCGGATTCCACCGCCGTCTTGGACGTGGGGTCCAGGTCGGGGATGTTGATGGAGAAGGCGACGTGCGGATTCCGGAGTTTGTCGGTCACCTTGATGCCGCATTCGACGGGACGGCGGTTGACGGCGGTGCTGTCGGAAATCAGGGAGGAGAGGGACGCCTTGGTCTTGTAGATGGCGTCAATGTCCAGGGTGCTTTCCATCACGTCGCCCCCGAAGGCGATATTGCTGCCGTTGGAAATGGTAAAATCCCTCGCCGTCAGGCCGAGGGCGACGAAACGGACTTTTCCTTCCGAGATGGCGTAGTTGCCGTTGAGCTTGAACAGGTCTTTTGACGGGCGCACATCGACGATGATGTTGCCTTCCCCGACGGCCGTAATGCGGCTGCCGTTGAATTTGTCGATGTCGATGCGTGCAGTCACATCCTTGGTGACGTCCAGTTGCAGTTTGACCGTCAGGTCGCCGGCGCTTTGCGGCTGTGCCTGCATCCTGACCTCCTTTCGGGTGCCGGGCATTTCCGGTCGGGTAAATGTGAGCAGGGTGCCGTTGCTGCTGCTCTGGGAGGCACTGTCCATCGCCAGGTTGAAATCGCTGCTGACGCCGGAGGTGGATGCCTTGACGTCGATGAGCAGGGCGTCGAAAGGTCCCGTGATATCCAGGGTGCCGGAGCCGGAGATATGGCCGTAGAAACTGTAGAAATCCTTGTCCTTTTCCTGGATGTCCAGCAGTTCCATCTTGTCCGTGCGGATGTGCAGGTCGGCGGCGATGTCCCGGAAGCGGTTCCACCGGATGCCGCCGCTGACGCTTCCTTTCGCCCCGGCCTTGTCCGTCAGCCTGGCTTCGCTCAGGAAAATGCCGTCGTTGCTGAGGTTCAGAAGGCTGCTGACGTGGTAACTGACCTTGGTGTATGCG
The DNA here is from genome assembly GCA_902795445.1 of uncultured Bacteroidia bacterium. Lineage (GTDB taxonomy): Bacteria > Bacteroidota > Bacteroidia > Bacteroidales > UBA932 > Cryptobacteroides. The sequence continues at coordinate 7,437 of CADBLM010000203.1, read as the reverse complement.
ATGCCCAGCAGACCGTTTTCTATCCGGAGATCGTGGCTGCTCAGATGCAGGCGGGACGGGTCCTTGAAATTGCCTTCCGCGGTGACCAGTCCGCTCAGCTGGCCGTCTACCTGATGGAAAATATCCCGGACCATCGCGCCGGCGAAACCCAGGCCGAAGCGCTGGAAGTCTCCGGACAGGAAGAAATCGTCCGTGTAGGGGGAGTAGGAAGCCCCGAGCTCGAAGGTGGGGGCCTCATTGTAGGAGTTGTCCATCTGAATGCTGTAGCGCTTGAGTTCCCGGTCCCATTCCGAGGTCAGCAGCAGCGTGCCGATGGCTTTGTTGTCGAAGTGCGTGGAGTCGCAGATGATGTCCGCATCGGCGCCATAGAGCCTGTTGCGGCGGCTGAGGAGCGCTTCACCGGAGATGTTGCCGCCGAACGGGGGGATGTCCTTGCTCATAAAGCCGCTGATGAGGCCCAGGTCGAAGCGGTTCATCCGGATGGTCAGGGAGTCGCTCATATCTTCCGGTCCCACCCTGCCGTCGGCATAAATGCCTTCGTGCTGGTGGGTCAGGGCGAAATGGTCGATGTGGACGCCTTTCTTTCCCTCCAGTTCCACCCGGCAGGGAGCGATGTCCCATTTTTTCTGTCCGGCCCGGAAAGAGGATTCATAGAAGCCGGCGCGTGTGGCCTTCGGGTCGCTCAGGTCGCCCCACAGGTTCAGGCTGATGTCATCCACGCGGAACTGTCCCAGTTCGATTTCCCGGCAGAGGACATTGCCGTCGAGCCGGCCGGAGGGATTGGCCAGTCCGACACGGATGTCGTTGAAGGCGTTCTCGCCGAATTTCAGGAGTTTGCAGTCGAGTTTTCCGTCCAGCGTCCCGGCCTCGTTGATGTCGGCCGAAATCGCGGAGCCGGGCTCCACATACATTCCCGGTGAGAGGAAGGCCAGCAGTTTTTCCATATTCCCGGTGGTCAGCTCTATCTGGTAGCGGCTGCCGTCCCAGGGGGTGGGGTCGGTCCCGATGACCTCTCCGACGCTTCTGCCGATGAAGTGCAGGAGCGAACGGCTGCCGCTGAATCCGGCCTGAAGCATTTCGCTGTCTATGCGCAGATGCTGCCGGCTTCCTTCCGCGCCGGCGCGGACGCTGATGCCGCCCAGATTGTAGATGCCGTCGTTGTTTTCCAGGATGTTGTTTTCCAGTTCCAGTCGGCCGGAGAGTTCTTTTTTCTCATTGATGCTGAAGTCTGCCGCCCAGTCCGTCCGGATGCGGGAGCGTCCTCTGCGGTCGAAGCCCAGTGTTTGAAGGTCGGCGTAGGAAATGCCGGCACGGAAACGGTAGCGGCTCGTGTCGTCCGCGGCCAGCAGGGTGGCCAGGCCGTCGAAATAGGCCTTGAGGTTCTCGTCGTCGATGGAGGCGGTCCCGTTGAAGTTTCTGTCCGCGATTTCCCCGCGTATGTCGATGTTGCGGTAGTCATACCCCAGCAGGCCGATCTGGCTGATGACGAGGCTGTCGATATCCACCCGGCTGCGCAGGATGTCCTGTTTGTCCAAACTCGCCTGCAGGGCGGTCTCCAGATGCATCTTTCCCAGGGCGTCGCTGCCACTCAGCCGGTCCAGACGGACTGCTTCTGCCGAGAGGTTCAGCGAAATGTCTCCGTTTGTCTTCTTTTCCACCAGCCGGCTCAGACGACCTTTCAGTGCCGCGTTGCCGATGTCGCTGTGCAGGTCGAGCTGCAGGCCGATATCGTTGGGCTTTCCCTTGAAGGATGCGTCCATCCTCTTGATGCGGAATTCGGGCAGGTCCAGTTTCTCCCGGGCGAAGACGCGGACGAATTTTTCTATGGCGCGGTCATCGGAGGAAAGCCGGTCGATACGGACGTCGAAACGGACATTCTCCACGAAGGGGAGTCCGATGGCGCGTCCGTCGATGCGGGCCGAAAAGTCGCCTCCCACCTCTTCCACGCGAAGGTCCTTGAGCCGGAAGTCGGAAACGGTTCCGTCGAAGCAGCCGCTGGCCTTCAGTTTCATCCCTTCTTCTCCCGTGATGTCGGAGAAATAATCCAGCGTCCGGGTGTCGATGACCGTATTGTCGAGTCGGGAGTACATCCGGACTTTCCCGACGTAATCCGTGAAGGCTTCCGCTCCGTCGTAAATCATCCGGAAGAAAGGGACGCGGGTGTCGGAATAGCGGTCTTTGATGACGATGTCCTCGATGTTGACCAGTCCTTCGCGGACGTCGAAACGGGCGCTGACCTGGCTGACCTCGATGCCGCATTTTTCACGGAAGGAGCAGGAACGCATCTCGCCGCTGACGACTCCGTCCTTGATCTGCAGGTTGCGTCCCCGGGCGGAAATGTCGGTACAGCGCATATCCGCCCAGTCCACGCTGCCGGGATTGTGGAAGTGGGAGGCGGAACGCTTGAAATTGAGCATCGCGTAGGCGAAATGGTCCAGTTCCACTTTCTCGATGCGGATGGGAAGCCCTCCTCCGGACGGGGGCGTGTTGTAGGAAATGGTCCTTTCCTTGGGCAGGCTGAGCATCCTTTCGAGCGAAGTGCGTCCGTCTTCGATGACCAGGCAGAAAATGCCGTTCTTGACTTGGACGCGCCGGATGGTCAGGGAGGGGGAGAGGCGGTTCAGCAGGGAGAGCGGAGAAAGTTGGACGACGAGGTATTCCGCCGCCATCAGCGTATCCTGGGGGCTGGCCCGGTTTTCAAGTTTCTCCATCACTTCCGGCGGCGGGATGTAGGGCCGTTTGTCTTTGATCAGCAGGTTCTTGATGACGATGGTACTGAAGGGCTTGAAGTGAATCTTGTCGTAGGAAACGTCTCCGTCGATTTTGGCGAAAACCTTATCCACGACATAACTGGACACACTCGTCTGTACCTTCGGGTTTTGCAGAAGGATGAGGGCCGTGCACGTCAGGACGACGATGCCTAAAAACATCAGCCACAGTATGTGGAGCGTCTTGAGCAGATATGTCTTGGCTTTACTCACTTCTGTCCTGGGTATAATCTTACAAAGGTAATGAGAATCTCGGAAAAATTCAATAACTTTGCAGCCGTTTTATGGCTTTCAGCGTATGGCAGACATCATTTTGGGGATTGAATCATCTTGCGACGACACGTCGGCGGCCGTTCTGAAGGACGGATATCTGCTCAGCAACGTGCTGGCCAGCCAGGATGTGCACAAGGCATACGGCGGCGTCATTCCTGAACTGGCTTCCCGCGCCCACCAGCTCAACATCGTTCCGGTGGTGAGCGAAGCGCTCAAGCGGGCGGGCGTGGCTCCGGAGGAGTTGACGGCCATCGCGTTCACGCGCGGACCGGGCCTGCTGGGCTCCCTGCTCGTCGGGACCTCCTTCGCCAAGACCCTGGCACTGACACTGAACTGTCCGCTTGTGGAAGTCAATCATTTGCAGGGACATATCCTGGCCGGATTCGTCAAACAGTACGACAAGCCGACCCCCGTGCCCTCCTTTCCCTATCTCTGCCTGCTCGTCTCCGGGGGCAACTCGCAGATTGTCAAGGTCAACAGCCCGCTCGAATTCGAAATCCTCGGCCAGACCATCGACGACGCGGTGGGGGAGGCCTTCGACAAATGCTCCAAGATGATGGGCCTGGGCTATCCCGGAGGCCCGGTCATCGACCGGCTCGCCAAGCTGGGCGATCCCGACCGCTTCCATTTCGCCAAGCCCCATATTCCCGGCCTGGATTACAGTTTCAGCGGGGTCAAGACCTCCCTGCTGTATTTCGTACGGGATGAAATGGCGAAGGACCCTTCCTTTATGGACAACAACAAGGAGGACATCTGCGCGTCCTTCCAGAAAACGCTCATTGACATCCTGATGGACAAACTGGTCAAGGCCGCCCGTCAGACGGGCATCCGGGACATCGCCATCGGCGGGGGCGTTTCCGCCAACAGCGGGCTGCGCGGGCGGTTGGTCGCGGAAGGGGAGCGGCGGGGATGGAGGACCTTCCTGCCCGAATTCAAGTTTACGACCGACAACGCGGCGATGATAGCCGTGGCCGGTTATTATCACTATCTCAACGGGGAACGATGCCGCCTGGATGTCGCTCCCGTTTCCCGTGCCGCCGAATTATGAAACAGATTGAGTATGCCGCCAAAATCGGCCGCGAACTGACGTCTGCCGAAATCTTGCCCGCAGCCGCCAAAGCGCTGGGGGTCAAGCAAGATGCCGTCGGCGCCTGGCAGGTGGTCCGCCGCAGCGTGGATGCGCGGGGCAGCGACATCCTCTACCGTTACAAAATCGATGTTTACCGCCGGGACGAGTCTCCCGAACCCTATCGTCTGGAAGAATACCGGGATGTGCACGAGGCGGAGCCCGTACTGGTGGTCGGCAGCGGTCCGGCCGGGATGTTCGCCGCCCTCAAACTGCTGATGCGCGGCTTCAAGCCCGTCATCCTGGAGCGGGGCAAGGACGTACACGCCCGCAAATTCGATGTGGCCGCCCTTTCGCGGGAGGGCCGCGTCCATCCCGACAGCAATTACTGTTTCGGAGAGGGCGGTGCCGGTACTTTTTCGGACGGCAAACTTTTCACCCGTTCTTCCAAACGGGGAGACATCCGCGAAGTGCTGCACCAGCTCGTCCTTTTCGGGGCGGATCCGGATATCCTCGTCAACGCCCATCCCCACATCGGCAGCGACCGCCTGCCCGTCGTCGTGGAACATATCCGCCGTTGCATCGAAGAACACGGAGGGGAGTATCATTTCGGAACGAAAGTCGTTGATATAGAAAGATTGGACAATGGTTTTCTGAAGTTAAGCTGCAAGGTGTCGGAACCGGCGGATACGGCTTCGGAAACCCCGGTGCGGGACACCGTTTTCACGGCCCGCAAGGTGATTCTGGCGACCGGTCACTCCGCCCGCGAACTCTACGAACTCTTTCAGCGGAAAGGCTGGGCCATCGAGGCCAAGGGACTCGCCGTGGGCGTACGTGCCGAACATCCCCAGTGGCTCATCAACAAGATTCAATATCACGGACGCTGGCAGCCCTTTATGCCCGTTGCGGAGTATGCTTTCGTCACGCAGGTGGAGGGACGCGGCGTCTTTTCTTTCTGTATGTGCCCGGGCGGTATCCTGGTTCCTTCGGCCACTGCTTCCGGTGAGCTGGTGCTCAACGGAATGAGCAATTCTGCCCGCAACGGCAAACTGGCCAATGCCGGCGTGGTCGTGCAGGTGGAACCCTCCGATGTCCCCGAGGAATATGCCCGCTACGGCGCGCTCTCGATGCTGCGTTGGCAGGCCGACATCGAAAGGAAGATGTATGATTTTACCGGATCTTTGAAGGCGCCCGCGCAGCGGATGATGGATTTCTGCCGCCGGATGCCCTCCAGGGACCTGCCCAAGACTTCCTATCACCCCGGAGCGGTGGCCGCTCCGTTGCACGAACTGCTGCCAGAGCCCATTTCCTGGCGGCTCAAACTGGCTTTTCCTTACGTGGGCAACAAATTGATGCACGGCTATTATACCAACGACGCCCTGCTGCTCGGCGTGGAGTCCCGCACTTCTTCTCCCGTGCGCATCCTGCGCGACGCGCAGACCCTCGAATCGCCCAGCCTGCCCGGGCTCTATCCCTGCGGGGAAGGGGCCGGTTATGCCGGCGGTATCGTCTCCTCCGCCCTCGACGGCATCGCCTGCGCCTCCAGAATCTGAGCGGACAGCGGGAGGAGCCCTTGCAAAATACATCGGAAGGGGATATATACAAAAAAGACAGGCGAAAACCTGTCTTTTTTGTGCTCCCTCAGGGGCTCGAACCCTGGACCCCAACATTAAGAGTGTCGTGCTCTACCAACTGAGCTAAGGAAGCGGTCCGTTTTTTTGTGATCCGTTTGGGGCTCGAACCCAAGACCCCAACATTAAAAGTGTTGTGCTCTACCTACTGAGCTAACGGATCGATCCATTCCCCAAATGGGATTGCAAAGGTATATCTTTTGTGGAAAATATCCAAATTTTTTCGCGATTTTTTCGCACTTATTTTGTTTCGCGCCGCTTTTTCACCTTGTCGATGGCTTCGAAACTTCCCAAGTCGCTCCATTCCCAGCGGCAGGGAGCCATAAAGATGTCGGGAGACTTCTCCATCAGGGCATAGTCGATGGATATTTTTTCGCAGTCGGGGAAGCGTTTTTCCAGTTCCGCCTGTTCCTGCGGCGTATAGAGCCAGGGGGCGAGACCGTCCATCACCGCCTCAATCTGCGGTGCGTAGGTCCGCAACTGCCTTTCCACCGTTTCGACGTTCCAGACGAAGATGCCCGCATTCCACCAGTAACCACCGGCCGCCAGGTAGCTCCGGGCAACTTCCACCGAGGGCTTTTCCTTGAAGGCATCCACCTTGCGGACGGATTCGCGGCCCCGGACGAACACATCTCCCGGCACCTCCTTGATGTAGCCGTATTCAGGGCTGGGGAAATCCGGTTCGATGCCCAGGCAGACGATGCGTCCGCCTTCCTGCGTAAAAGCCAGGGCCGTACGGACCGTGTCGGCGAAGGCCTTCCGGTCCGGCACATACGCGTCGGAAGGCGTGACGACGATATTGGCGTGCGGATAGCGCAGCGCAATTTTGCGGCAGGCGTAAGAAATGCAGGGGGCGGTATTGCGGGCGGCCGGTTCTGCCAAAATCTGCTCATCGGGGATTTCCGGCAGCTGCCCGTGGATGAAATGCAGGTATTTTTCCGATGTTACCACCCAGAAATGTGCCTGCGCATCCACTTCCAAAAAGCGTTCGTAGGTGAGGCGGATCAGCGATTTGCCGCAGTCCAGCAAGTCCAGGAACTGTTTGGGATGTTCGGGGGTGCTCAAGGGATAGAGCCGGCTGCCGATGCCGCCGGCCATAATGACAATATGCGTACTCATAGCGTTGAAAAGAAATAATCCAGCACGGCTTGGGTCACTTTTTTGCGTTGCCCGGCATCGTTGATGCTTTCCAGCGGAAATCCGATGCTCACGGCCTTGTAGCCCTCTCCCTGATAGGAAACGCCGGCTGACAGGTTGTTGTCTTGATAGCGGAAGATGGTCTGCGCCTGCGGCCTTGCCGGAACGATGCCGTCCGGTGATTCGACGCGATAGAGGCTGTCGCACATTCCGGTGCAGAAAGAGAACGGCCGGAGCGTCCCGGCGGCATCGAATCCGCTGCGTATCGTCCAGACACGGCCGCTGCGGGAAGCCCTTCCGGTCATCCATCGCCAACCCAGTATTTCCTGGACAAATGCCTGGGCGTCCCGGCCGTCCTGCGTCGTGTCGGCGGCAAAGACCGGGTCCCATAGGTCGCTGGCGATGTAGGAGCCCGAAACCAGCAGGTGGGTTCCCTGCCGGGCGCAGGCGGCTGTCCGTTCCCGCAACGCGGCGGGAAATACTTCAAAGCGCGTCTTTCCGAACCGGTCCCGGATACGGGTCTGCTTGCCGCAAATCAGGTCGATCAGGGCATAAGGCTGCT
>CADBLM010000202.1 GCA_902795445.1 uncultured Bacteroidia bacterium | reverse complement strand
TGGTGCCCGTCGTGAGCGTCCTGTACGCGCATTTCTACAAACTCTTGCGCAACGCCCTCATCAGCCAGTCCCAGCCGGGTCTTCCGTCCGTACAGCGTGCGGCCCTTCTCGGAGTGGCTCCCTTTTTTATGAAAGATTATGACGCAGCCCTGCCCCTGTGGCCCGTCCGGAGTTGTATGCAGGTCATCAGCCTGCTCAAGGACTATGATTACCAGGCCAAAGGCGGTGACGGCGGCGATATCGGCCAGGCGGAACTCTGCCGCGAGATGGTCCTTAAAATTTTGACGCGATGAATCTGATTTCCTGTCAGCATATCAGCAAGCGTTTCGGCGAGAAAGTCGCGCTGGACGATGTCAGCGTAGAGATTCCGGCTGGAACGATATTTGGCCTGCTGGGGCCCAACGGCGCGGGCAAGACCACCCTTATCCGGACCATCAACCGCATTGTCGTGCAGGATGCCGGACAGGTGCTGTTCGACGGCCGTCCCATCACCCGGGAGGACGTGGCCCGCATCGGCTATCTTCCCGAAGAACGGGGTCTGTACCGCAAGATGCAGGTGGGGGAGCAGGCGATGTATCTGGCGCAGCTCAAGGGAATGAGCGCGGCCGATGCTTCCGCCCAGCTGAAGAAGTGGTTCGACAAGTTCGGCATCGCTTCGTGGTGGAACAAGAAGGTGGAGGAACTCTCCAAGGGAATGGCGCAGAAGGTGCAGTTCATCACGACCGTCGTGCACCGTCCTTCCCTCTTGATCCTGGACGAGCCTTTTTCCGGTTTCGACCCGGTCAATGCTCAATTGATACGCAATGAAATCCTTGCGCTCAAGGAGCAGGGGGCGACCATTCTGCTTTCCACGCACAATATGGAATCGGTGGAACAGCTGTGCGACAACATCGCCCTCATCAACCGTTCGCACGTCGTCATCAGCGGAGGGGTCGATGAAATCCGCCGTCGCTACGGCAGTCATCAACTCCAGTTAACCTATTCCCTCACGGCTTCCCGGGAGGCTTCGGAGGCCGCTCAGGCATCGGAGGCCGTTCCGGCTTCGGGGACGGAAGGACTCAAGGACTGTCCCGGCGTGTTTGAACTCGTCTCGGATGAGCCCGCGGAAGGAGCGGACGGCGTTGCGGTTTCCAGCGGCCCGGCCCCGCTGCGGCGTGCCGTATTGCGTCCGCTGGCGGATAATGCCTCTGTGTTGCGTGCATTGCTTGACGGAGGCGTCAATGTCGTTTCCTTCAGTGAAACGGTCGCCCGTATGAACGATATTTTCATCAAACTGGTCAAAGAATGAACCTGCATATCATCCGTGTCATCATCGGCCGGGAGTACCTCAATAAGGTCCGCAAGAAATCTTTCCTGGTCATCACCTTCCTCGTCCCGGTCCTTTTTGCCGCCGTCACCCTCCTGCCCGCGCTCATTATGCGTTTCGCCAAGGAGGAACGCAAGACCGTGGCCGTCGTGGACCGCAGCGGCGTCGTGATGCCCTGCCTGCAGGACAACGAGCTGGCCGCCTATTCGGACGCTTCGGTGACGGGGGCGGATTCGCTCAAGTTCTCGCTCGTCTCTTCCGACAGCGATGTCCTGCTCGTCATTACGCCCATAGAGACTTCCTCCCTGCCGGGAGACGGAGCCTCTTCCGACGCCTTGCCGGGGGCGGCACTTTTTGATGTCAAGGCGGAAACCTATTCCCCGAAGCCCATAGGGGCTGATTTGCAGGCGTCGATGGAGGCGCAGATCCGGCAGGCGGTCCGGCAGCAGCGCATCGCTTCCTACGACATCGACCATCTGGACGCCATCATCGGCAGCGTCCAAAGCGATGTGACCATCAAGGCCTACACCATCGATGCGGACGGCAAGGAACGGGTCTCCGAATCCACCGTCTATATGCTGGTGTCGATGCTGCTCGGGATGCTGGTGTATCTTTTCATCACGCTGTTCAGCGGCGGGGTGATGTCCAGCGTCATCGAGGAAAAGGCCAGCCGCGTCGTGGAGGTGCTTGTTTCCTCGGTCAAGGCGACGGAACTGATGTTCGGAAAAATCATCGGCGTTGCGCTGGTGGCCCTGACGCAGTTTTTTCTCTGGATGGTTCTGACGGCCGTGCTGCTGACCGCGTCGGTGGGTATCCTGGGAAAGGACGCGCTCTCTGCCGGCGACCTTGCCGCCCCGGCGGGAATGGATGTCCGGTCCCTGCCTTCGATGCCGGCATCGGATGTCCTGCCTTCGGAGGTGACGGATTTGATTGCGACCCTCTCTTCGATGCCCTGGGGCGAAATCATCCTCTGTTTCCTGCTCTTCTTCCTTTTCGGCTACCTGCTCTACGCTTCGCTGTTTGCGGCCATCGGTTCCGCCGTGGAGAACGAGGCGGACACGCAGCAGTTGCAGATCCCGGTGACCATCCCCCTGCTGCTGGGCTTCTTCATCGCCATCGCCGCCTACAAGGTCCCGGACAGCCCGCTCGTGTTCTGGGGCTCGATGATTCCCTTCACTTCTCCCATCGTGATGCTGGCCCGTCTTCCCTTCGGCGTACCCCTTTGGGAAATCCTGCTCAGCATCGGCCTGCTCGTGCTGACCTTCCTGCTCTGCGCGTGGATGTCCGCCCGTATCTACAAGGTGGGGATTCTGATGTTCGGCCGCAAGAGTTCCTTCAGGGACCTCTGGAAATGGCTCAGGATGCGTTAGTCCTTATCCGGATGCAGGATGGCGTCGATGCGGGGAATGAGCATCGAACGGATGTATTCCTCTTCCATAAAATGCGTTCCTTCGTAGATGGCGTAGGAACCTTTCCCGAATAGTTTTTCCCAGCGGCGGACGGAGACGATGCCGCTGCGGCGGTAGTGGTCCTTTGTCCCGAAAAAGGCGAAGTACGGGACGTCAGGGCCGGTATGGGCAGTGCCCGCTCCGTCCGCCTGGAGGCCGGTGCGGACCGTTTCTATGGCGCTGCGGTAGTGGGAACGGTATTTTTTCAGGATATCGTAACGAAAGTCCGCCACCTGACGGTCACCGGGGCATTTGGGCATATACAGCCGGTTGAAGCAGGCCCGCAGCCCGGGGATACGGGTGAGCCAGGCGCAACGTCCCAGCCAAAGGGGAGCCCCCAGGGAGGGGGAGACGAACAGGTGCGGAACCCTTGCGGGCGTTCCGCTGCCGTCCGGACAATACAGGGGAATCCGCAGTGCCTGCGCGGCTCCCAGCGATTCTCCGATGACCAGGTCCGGCTGCACTTCCTCTGCCAGTCCGGCCAGGAATGCGGCCGCCTTTTCCGGGTCGAAGTCGTAGGTCCGGCAGACTACACGCACACCCTTGCCGGCGTAATGTTGCGCCAGGATTCCGGGGATGCGGCTGTCTGCGCCGCCGCCCAGACCGTGAACATAGAGAATCGTTTTCATACCGAGACAAATATACGCAAAATCTGAGAAAATTTTTTATCTTTGCGGGATATAATATCGACTGATTGTTTAATATTATTACTTCCTATGAAGAAATCTGATTGGATTCTGGTCTGCTGCATCGCACTGGTGGCGGCCGTTTTTGCTTTTGTTCCCGGAGCGGGTCAATGGTACAACGACAACACCGCCAACCATCCGGTCCTGATGAGTTTCCTCAAGTTTGCCATCCTTTCTACGCTGGGTGAAATGATCGGCCTTCGCATCCGTCGCGGGGTATATAACCAGAGCGGCTTCGGCATTCTGCCGCGTATGCTCGTCTGGGGCGTGCTGGGCGTGTGCATCTGGGGCGCGATGGTCGTCTTCAAGGCCGGAACGGTCCGTCTGTACGAAGTCCTCGGGGCAGGGGAGGCCGGGGCCTGGTTTTCCGCGCCGCAGTTCAGTTGGGGCAAACTGCTCGTGGCCTTCTCCGTCAGCGTGCTGATGAATACTTTTTTTGCGCCGGTCTTTATGACCTTCCATAAAATCACCGATACGCATATCCTCCATACGGGCGGTTCGCTCAAGGCTTTTCTTACGACACCGATGCCCGTCGGAGACATTATCTGCAAACTGGACTGGAAGACCCAGTGGGGTTTCGTGTTCAAGAAGACCATTCCGCTGTTCTGGTATCCGGCCCATACCATTACTTTCCTGCTTCCGGCCAATTTCCAGGTCCTGTTCGCCGCCCTGCTGGGCGTAGCCCTCGGGGTCATCCTGGCGATAGCCAATAATCGTTAACGCTGTGTCACAAACTGAAAAACACCGCCTCACGCTGGGGCTGATGACCCTGGCCGCCGTCCTGGTATTCCTGCTTCTGACGGCTTCGATGCTCTATGTCTATCACTATCTCAAGCAGGAAATGGTCAAGCAGGCTGAATCCGCCGTCTCGCAGGTCATCGGGGATATCGAAGATATGCTCTCCAATACGGCCGTCGTTCCTGAAAATGCCGCCTGGGTCGTCAAGGACAATATCCGCAAGCCGCAGGAAATGTTTGACATCACCCGGAAGGTGGTCAGCAACAACGACCGGATCGTGGGCTGCGCCGTCGCCTTCGAGTCCCGTTTCTATCCCTCCAAGGGCCACTGGTTCTCACCGTATTCCTACAAACGTGCCGACGGGACCGTTTCCACCATCCAGATGGGTGGGGAGGATTATGATTATTTTTCGATGGAATGGTACACCCGTCCGCTCAGTCTCGGCAAGAGTTGCTGGAGTGAGCCCTATTATGACGAGGGCGGCGGAGAAATGTTGATGACGACCCGCTCGGTCCCGGTCGCGGATGA
>CADBLM010000201.1 GCA_902795445.1 uncultured Bacteroidia bacterium | reverse complement strand
GTTCGTTGAGGCTGTCGTCGATGCGGCCTGTCGGGTCGGAGGTCTCCCGGAAAGGAGCGCTCTCGCGGTTGCTGGACGGCAGGAAGGATAGCAGCCGGCGGATGGTCTGCAGGCCTTCCGCTTCCGAGTCTGCGGCAAAATGGGCTACGCCGCTCTTGGCGGAGTGGACGGTCGCGCCGCCCAGTTCTTCCTGGCTGACCTCTTCGCCCGTCACGCTCTTGACGACGGCGGGGCCGGTGAGGAACATATAGGAGGTATCGCGGACCATCACGTTGAAGTCGGTCAGGGCGGGGGAATAGACCGCACCGCCCGCGCAGGGACCGAAGATGCCGGAAATCTGGGGAATCACGCCGGAGGCGAGGATGTTGCGCTGGAAAATCTCGGCGTAACCGGCCAGGGCGCAGACGCCTTCCTGGATGCGGGCTCCGCCGCTGTCATTCAGGGCGATGCAGGGTGCGCCGTTGCGCAGGGCCAGGTCCTGTACCTTGCAGATTTTCTGTGCCTGAGTCTCGGACAGGGAACCGCCATTGACAGTGAAATCCTGGGCATAGACATAGACCGGTCGCCCGTCGATGGTACCGCAGCCGGTCACGACACCATCCCCGTCCACTTTGTTCTTTTCCATCCCGAAGTTCGTGCAACGGTGCTGCTTGAACATATCGTACTCCTCGAAAGAGCCTTCGTCCAGCAGTGTGGCCAGCCTTTCCCGGGCGGTCATCTTGCCTTTGGCGTGCTGGGCTTCGATACGGGCCGGTCCGCCTCCCAGGGCGGCCTTCTCCCGTCTTTCGACCAGTCCGGCAATCTTTTCTGTCTGTTGTGTCGTCATATTGTATTGTGCGATTGGTTATTTTCTTTTGAGGCAAAGCATCGTGATATCGTCGCTTTGCCGGGCGCCTTTGGAAAACTCCCGGACGGCGCTGAGGACCTGCCCGTTGATGTCTTCGGGAGCCGGCAAGGCGGCTGCCTCACTTCGGCAGAGGCCGGACAGTACGGTCATCAAGGTTTCGACGCGCAGCAGGCTGCGGTCCGTCGCGCGGGCCTCGGTAATGCCGTCGGTGTAGCAATACAGACATTCGCCGGGCTGCAGGGTCAGCCGTACCGTGGCGAAGGGGGCGCCGGGGAAGAGACCCAGCGGCCGGTTGGCCGGCATTTCCAGCAGACGGCAGCCTTGGAGCGACATCAGGATGGGTTTTTCGTGTCCGGCGCAGCCCAGTTCCAGTGCTCCGCTTTGCAGGTCCAGGACACCGAGCACCATCGTGCAGAACATCATCGTATCGTTGCGGTCCGCCAAGGCCTCGTCAATGGCAGCCAGCATCCGTGAGACCGTCTTTCCTGTGCCGGCCTGGCTACGGAAATGCGCCGTCGCGGAGGCCATCAGCAACGAGGCGGGTATCCCTTTTCCGGAGACGTCCCCGATGCAGAACGTCAGTCTGCCGTCACGAACCAGGAAATCGTACAGGTCCCCGCCTACCTGTCGGGCAGGGTGGGTGAACGCGTGGACCACCACACTTTCGTCGCTGAAACTTCCGTCGGGCAGCATTTTCTGCTGGATGCCGGCCGCCGCGCACAGGTCCGCTTCCGTACGCAGCTTTTCGTCGGCGGTTTTCTTGTAACTGGCAAAGGCGTACATCATACACGGGATGATGAGCAGGAAGCCTATCAGGATTGTCAGCAGGATGGAAGCCCCGTAGCGGTTGAGCTTGTCATAGATTTCCCCGTGGGACATCACTGTCATCAGCATAAAGCGAAAAGGCTCTACGGGCCTGAAACTCAGGTCGTAATAATCGTTGCTCAACGGGATGGTATAAGAGGCGCTGCTCCGCTTGCTCACAGCTTGCCGTATTTGTCGTTCCGCCTCTTCATCCCACATCCGGTCCGTGCTCTTGAGGCAATTGATGACATTCCTGTGATTGTACAGGCTGTTGTTGCTCGCCAATACGGTCAGGTCCGTATCCAGCAGCATCACCTTCAGTTTGTTCGCGGGAGCTTCCCGGCGGAACACTTCACTCAGCTTGTTCAGGGCGATGTCTATCCAGAATTCTCCGGCCAGCGTGCTGTCCGGAAAGAAAAGGGGAGTGACGTGGGTGATGACAGCTGTGTCGTCATCCTTGACGTGTCCGGCCCTGGTGAAATAGGGAGAGCGGTGGGTCAGCGCTTTCAAATATAGCGGATGATGAAAGATGTCCTTGGTCTGTTCCTTCAGGTTCAGATGCCTGCGGTTTTGGCTGCGGACCAGGGCGGCTGTTCCCCCGGGAGCGTCCAGGAGGCATCCGGGCTCGAATATCAGCGCGGCGGAATGATACTCGGGATAGGTGTTGATGAAATTTTCCAGCAGCGTATAAATGTCGGCCTCGGAGTATTCTTTCAAATCTTCCGGCTTCGTTATCCACATCTTATGCTCCCGGAATCGGGCGAAGGTCAGGCTGAAACTGTTGGATACTTCCCGGGTCAGCGTCAGGCGGTCCCGGATGGAGTGGGCGATGGCGTCGATGTACATTTCCGCGATTTCGTCATCCTGACCGTAGATGGTTTGCTGTGCCATCCGGGTGATGCGGTGCAGCATAAGGGCCGTTGCGGCGAGAGACAGCAACATCACGGCCAGAATCCTGACCGTGGTGCCCCTTGAGGACGGATGTTGAAATGCAGGACGCGGCTTCATTGGATGCCGAACATCGTGTCGAGGCCGGAAAGTTTGAAAATTTCAAGGATATCTTCTTTCATTCCCGTCGAACGGATGCTTCCCCCGAGACGGCCGGCTTCCTTGCGGATGACGAGCAGTTGCCGGAGACCGGAGCTGCTGATAAACTCAAGGGCGGAAAAATCCAGCGTCACCGCCTTTCCGCAGCAGGGCAGAATCTCCTTTTCCATAGTGACCGTAAAACTTTTGGATGCGGCCGTATCGAGTTCGCCGATGAGAACAACAGTCATTTCGGCGCCGTTTTCTTGTATTTTTGTCTTGAACATAGTCCAAAGTTAGCAATTATTTTCTAAAAACGCTATATTTGAAAAATAAAATATAACAGATGACATATCCTTTATCTCAAACCCAGCTTTCCATCTATCTTGCCTGCCAGCATCTCGACGCCTGTTCAGGTCATTATCAACTGGCTTTTCTATATCGTCTGCGTCCCGAAGTGGACTGCGGGCGGCTGGCGGCAGCCTTTGAACAGGTCATCGCGGCGCATCCCTATGTCAAAAGCCGCATCGTCCTTGAAGACGGGATGCCCCGCATAGAAGATCATTCCGAAGAACGCTGGACCGTACCGGTGTTTGAGACAGCCTCCATTGATGAGATCCGCGGCAGTTTCGCACGTCCGATGGACCTGCTCGCGGAGCCGCTTTTCCGGGTTGAACTCTACAAGACGCCGGAGGGCAGCTGGCTCTATACCGATTTCCATCATATCATCGCGGACGGTGCATCATCGCTCATTATGACCGCACAGGTGCAGGCCGCCTATGCCGGAGAGGAAATCCTTCCGGAAGAGGGGAGCGGCTTCGACATAGCGCTGCGGGAAGAGCAGGAGCGGGCTTCGGACGCATATCCCCAGGCCAAGGCCTGGTATGCGGAACATTTTTCGGAAGCGGCGGAAGTGGAGTCGGCTCCGCTGCCGGATGTCTATGGGGCGCAGCCCGCTCCTTATGTGGCTTTGGATGTGGAACTTCCCCTTTCGCAGGAAGATGTTGCCGCGGCTCTGCGCCGCCACCGGACGGCGGACAGCGTCCTCTTTACGACGGCCTTCGGCCTGACCCTCGCCGCCTGGAACGCTTCCGACAAGGCCGTCTGTTCCACCATCTGGAACGGGCGCCGGGGCAAGGCGGAGGCTTCCGGGGTCAATATGTGCGTCAAGACGCTTCCAGTCTTCGTGGAAGCGCTTCCCTCACAGCCCCTGTCCGAACTTTTCCGCAAGATGCAGGAGCAGATGAAGGGCAGCCGCGCCCATTCCCTCTATTCCTTTGCGGAGTGCTGCGCCGACCTGGGACTGCAGGCCGATGTCAATTTCGGTTATCAGGGGTCCTTCGTGGAGGACAATCCGGCCCGGCTGGTCCTGGAAGGCATAGAGCACCTGCCCGAAGACCTCCGCTCCAATTCTCCCGGCCTGTCGCTTTCGATGGAGTTTTTCCGGACGGTCTCCGGGACCTATAAACTGAGGATGCATTACCAGCCGCACAAATGGTCCGAAGAGCTGATGCGCAGCCTGGCCCTGAGTTTTTCCGCCGTCGTAGCCTCGATGGCCCGGACCGATACGGTGGACGGCTTGCAGTATGCCCGGCCGGAACAACTCTCGCAACTTGACCGTTTCAATCCCGCAGACGAGGGACAGGCGGACCTTTCGCGTACCTTGCTGGATTTCTTCCGGGATCGTGTCAGAACGCGTCCCGATGCGGTTGTACTGGTCTGTGACGGGCGCAGATACACTTATGCGGAGATGGATGCGCTCTCCGACCGGCTGGCCGTGAAGATGCTTGACACCCTTTCTCCGGGCAGCGTGGCCGGCATCATCACCGGCCGCTCCGCCACGATGCTGACGGCGCCTTTGGCCGCGATGAAGGCGGGCTGCGCCTACCTGCCGCTCGACCCGTCCTATCCGCAGGAACGCCTGGAATTTATGCTCAAGGATGCCGGTGCGGGGATGCTGATTGCCGACCCCGGCCTGGAAGAGCTGATTCCTTCCTATGAGGGCCCCGTCTTCCGCACCTCCGCCATCGATGCGCTTCCCGACGGTAAACCGGACTGCGGGGGCTGCCGGCCGGAAGACCTGTGCGTCCTGCTTTATACCAGCGGGACGACGGGTGTACCCAAGGGCTGTATGCTCCTGCATCGCAACGTTTCCGCTTACGGCCAGGTGCATACCCGCCGCGTGCAGGCTGATGCGGACGCCCGCATTACTGCCTATGCGAGTTTCGGTTTCGACGCCTTTATCGGTGATATGTCGCTCGCGCTGTGCTCCGGAGGTTCTCTGTATATCATACCCGAAGATATCCGCCTCAATCTGGTGGCTCTCAAAGACTTCTTTGAGGAAAACGGCATCACCCACGCCTTTATGACGACCCAGGTGGCGACGCAGTTCGTGCTGACTTTCCCGGAGGTAAAAGGCCTGAAGCTGCTCTATACCGGCGGCGAGAAGATGCCGTCCCTTCCCAAGCCTTCTTATATCCTGCTGAACTGTTACGGCCCCAGCGAAACGATGTGCTATGTCCTGAGTTATCAGGTGAAGGGGCAGGAGGAAAACATCCCGATAGGCGTCCCCGCCGAAGGGGTGCGCGCCTATGTTGTCGGCAAGGGCGGCGCAAGGATGCCCGTCGGAGCCTGCGGGGAACTGCTGGTGGCCGGCGCCCAGGTGGGCAAGGGCTATCTCAACAGGCCCGACAAGACGGCGGAATCATTCCTCGAATCCAATCCCTATGGCGGGGAAGGCGCTTTCGCGCGGATGTACCGGACCGGAGATATTGTCCGTTACCGTTCCGACGGCAACGTGGAATTTGTCGGCCGCCGCGACGGACAGGTCAAGGTGCGCGGGTTCCGTATCGAACTCAAGGAAGTGGAGGCCGTCATCCGTGAGTATCCGGGCATCAGGGATGTCACCGTCCAGGCCTTCGACGAAGAGGGGGCGGCCGGCGGCAAGTTCCTGGCGGCCTACGTGGTCTCCGACGAAACGGTCGATGTTCCGGCCCTCAATACTTTCATCGGAGAAAGGAAGCCCCCTTATATGGTGCCGGCGGTGACGATGCAGATTGAGGCTATTCCGCTCAACGTCAATCAGAAAGTCAACAGGAAAGCCTTGCCGGAACCCCGTCCGCAGGCCGCTTCGGACTCCGCTTCCTGTACGGTTCCGCCCAATATGCTCGAAGAGGAAATCCTCGACCTGGTGGAAGAGGTCATCGGCGTGCGTAATGTCGGCCTTACCGATTCCCTGGCCTGGTATGGCCTGAGTTCCCTCTCCGCCTTGAGACTGGCAACCGCCATCTACAAGAAGTTCGGGGTCAATGTGGATATGCACAGTTTCGCCAAGTCCGCGACCGTCCGGGGCATCGAGAACATCATCCTTGAGAAACTCCTGCATTCCGGCGGGACGGGAGAGGCTGCCGCAACCCGCCGCGAAGCGCAGCCCCGGCCGCTGTCCTGTCAGCAGGTGGGGGTCTGGCTCGACTGTATGAAGGCTCCGGATGCGATTATTTACAACATCCCGATGATGTGGGAAATGCCCGCCGGCGTGCAGGCCGACAGGCTGAAGGCCGCCGCCCTTGAGGTCCTCTCCGCCCATCCTTATATCCTGACGCATTTCGAAATGCGGGAAGACGGGGTCGTCCAGGTCCCGGTGGAGGCCGACCCCCGGGTGGAGTTGACCCACGTGGAGCCGGAAAGCCTCGGCGCCTTCAAGCAGGATTTCGTGCGGCCGTTCAATCTGACCAAGGGCCCCCTGTACCGCATCAGCGTCGTGCAGAGCGGGGAGAAAGTTTTCCTCTTTACGGACTTCCACCATCTGGTCTTCGACGGCCGGTCATACGATATTTTCCTCTCCGAACTCTTCGCGGCGCTGGAAGGAAAGGCGGTTCAGCCGGAGGGCTACAGTTATTTTGATTATGTCGCAGACCAGAAAGAGGCAGAGGACGGCGAGGATTTTGCCCGTGCCGGGGAGTATTTCAAAGGCCGGATGCAGGGCTACGAGAGCGCGGTCTGCATTATGCCGGACCAGGAGCCTTCCGAGCGTCCGGGACGCGAGGCCCTTGTCACCCGCAAGGTGGGGGCGGATATATCCCGCCGCTGCCTGGACCTGGGCATCTCTCCCGCCAGTTACTATCTCGCCGCCGCCTATCTGGCCGCCGGCGCTTTCTCCGGGAGCAAACAGGTCTTTCTCTGTACGGTCAGCAACGGCCGCGGCGACCTGCGCACTTCCGACAGTTTCGGTATGTTCGTCAATACCTTGGCCCTTTCGTCCCGCCTGGATGACCGGGATGTGGCGGATTTCCTGCGCGATACCGACAAAGATTTTTCCGAGACGCTTTCCCACGAGAATTATCCTTTCTCCAAGGTGGCGGCGGACTTCGATTTCCAACCGCAGCTGATGCTGGCCTACCAGGTGGGCGTCCTCAATGAATATAAGGTAGGAGGCGTTGCCGCCAAGAGTGAAAACCTGGAAACCGGTACGCCCAAATTCCCCGTCAGCATCTTCATCGACGGGGTGGAAGGGGAGGAGTATATCGCCCTGCAGTACGACGACTCCCTGTTCAGCCGGGAACTGATGCAGCAGTTTGCCGATACGATGGAGACCCTCGTGCGCGGAATGTTGCACGACGGGCGCCTCTCCGCCCTCCCGCTGACTTCACCGGAGCAGTTGCGGCTGCTCGACGGGTTCAACGCCTTCAGCCTTCCTGTCGATGCCTCACAGACCGTCGTCTCCCTCTTCCGCCGTCAGGTACGGGCGACGCCCGACGCACAGGCTGTCTGTTACGAGGGGGTCAGTATTTCCTATGCCCGGCTGGATGAGGTGACCGACCGCCTGGCCGCAGCCGTCGCTTCTTACGGCTTGGGGCGGGAGGACGTGGTTTCGGTACTCGTCCCGCGCTGCGAAATGATGCCGCTGGTCTCCCTCGGCGTCCTCAAGGCCGGCTGCGCCTACCAGCCGCTGGACCCTTCCTATCCTTCCGAACGCATCCGCTTTATGATTGCGGACGCTTCCGCCTCCCTGCTGATTGCGGACGAATCCCTGCTGCCCATCGTGGGGGACTATGCCGGCCGCGTCCTGCTGACCCGGGACATCGCTTCCCTCCCTGCGGCGGAGCGTATTCCCGAAGGCCCGGCGCCGGACAGCCTGTTCATCCTGCTCTATACTTCCGGTTCCACCGGCGTTCCGAAGGGATGCCAGCTGGAACACCGCAATCTCGTCAATTTCTGCACCTGGTACCGGCAGTATTATCAGCTTCAGCCGGGCGACAAGGTGGCCGCCTATGCCAGTTACGGCTTCGATGCCTGTATGATGGATATGTATCCGGCCCTGACCACCGGCGCCGCCGTGTATATCATTCCGGAGGAGACACGCCACGATATGGCGATGCTGCACGCTTTCTTCGAGACACACGGCATCACCCACAGTTTTATGACGACGCAGGTGGGCGTGATGTTCGCCCGCAATTTCCCTCAGTGCAAGGGACTGCGCCATCTGTCGGTCGGCGGCGAGAAACTGGTCTCCATCGACCCGCCCGGATATGCTTTCCACAATGGCTACGGGCCTACCGAATGCACCATCTTCTCGACCATTTTCCCGGTGAGTCACCGGGAGTCCAACATCCCCATCGGGCACCCGCTCGACAATCTGCACCTGTACGTCGTGGACGCTTGCGGACGCCGTCTGCCTGCCGGTGCTCCGGGCGAATTGTGGATCAGCGGCCCGCAGGTGGGCCGCAGTTACCTGAACCGTCCCGAAAAGACGGCGGAGGTATTCGTTCCCAATCCTTTTGCCGACGGGGCGGACTGGAGCCGTGCCTACCGGACCGGAGACAGCGTCCGTTACCGGACCGATGGCAATATCGAGTTCGTGGGCCGCAATGACGGACAGGTGAAAATCCGTGGTTTCCGCGTGGAGACCAAGGAGGTGGAGGCGGTCATCCGGGAATTCCCTTCCGTGCGGGACGTGACCGTGCAGGCCTTCGACAGTCCTTCCGGCGGCAAATTCATCGCCGCTTACATCGTCTGCGAGGGGGCGATGGATTCCTCCGCCATTTCCGCCTTCATCAAGGAACGCAAACCGCCTTATATGGTCCCTGCTTCCTTTGTTCAGTTGGATGCCATTCCGCTCAACGTCAACCAGAAGGTGGACCGCAAGGCCCTTCCTCAGCCGGTGATGAGTGCCCGGGTCGATTATGTGGCTCCGGAGGGCAAGGCGGAGACCGACCTGTGCCGGATTTTCGCGGAGGTTCTCAGTCTGGAGAAAGTCGGTGCGACCGACAATTTCTTCGACCTCGGAGGTACCTCCCTGGTCGTGACCAACGTGCTGGTCAGCGCCGGGAAAGCCGGTTATCACTTCGCTTATGCCGACGTCTTCAGCCATCCGACGGCCCGCGAACTGGCCGCTTTTCTCAGCGGAGGCGCCCGGGAAGAAAATGCGCTGGAAGATGTCTCGCAGTATGATTATTCGCAAATAGACGACTTGCTGGCCGCCAACAACCTGGAGGCTTTCCTGCAGGGAACTCCGACCGCGTTGGGGCACAATGTCCTGCTTACGGGCGCGACCGGCTTCCTCGGCATCCACGTCCTGCGTGAACTGCTCGAAGACGATCCCAAGCGCACCGTCTGGTGCCTGCTTCGCGGACACGGAACGCTGACGGCCGAGCGAAGGCTCTCCCAGATGCTTTTCTACTATTTCGACCTGCTTCCCAGGCAGTGGCTCGGCAGCCGCATCTTCGTCGTGGACGGGGATATCACCCGGCCGGAACTCTTTTCCGCCCTTCCCGAAGGAATGGGGACCATCGATACGGTCATCAACTGCGCCGCTTCGGTCAAGCATTTTTCCAAGGGGACGGATATCGAGGACATCAATTACGGCGGGGTGAAGAATCTCGTCGCCTATTGTCTCAAGAGCGGCGCTGCCCTGGTGCACGTCTCCACCGAGAGCGTGGCCGGCGTCAGCGACGGCTGGTTGAGCGAGCCGGCCGTGTTGACGGAGCAGCGTCTCTACTTCGGACAGTCCGTCGGCAACCAATATGTCCACTCCAAGTTCCTGGCCGAGCGCTATGTCCTCGAAAAAATACTGAAGGACGGGCTCCGTGCCAAGATTATGCGTTGCGGCAATCTGGCGCCGCGTGTGAGCGACGGGGAGTTTCAGGTCAATTTCAACTCCAATTCCGCGATGGGGCGTCTGCGCGCTTATGTGCTGCTGAAGTCCTATCCTTATCCGCTGCTGGATGCCCGGATGGAGTTCTCGCCGATTGACGAGGTGGCCCGCGCCATCCTCCTGCTTTCGGGAACGCCGCGCGCCTGCTGCGTGTTCAATGTCTCCAACAACCATCTCAATCCGATGGAAGATGTCCTGTCCCGCCTTCATAAGCCGGACGGCAGCCCGCTTGACGCCCTTGAAATGCCCGAGTTCCTCGCCCGGATGTCCCGGGCCCAGGAGAATCCGCAACTGGCGCGGAAACTCTCCAGCATCATCGCCTATGCGGATACGACCGGCAAGGAGTCGCACACGGTCAACATCGCGGACGTAACCTACACGATGCAGGTGCTCCACCGTCTGGGCTTCTTCTGGGACGCCTCTTCCCGCGAGTATCTCGACCTGGTCTTCGACAAGCTTGCCGGTCTCGACTACTTCAGCGAACAGGCGGATAGATAATAAGAGAAGGTGACTGTAAGTCTTCCGACTTTCCAGTCACCTTCCTTCTATAGGGGCTTGTCCGCAGGATGCGGAACCGAGGTCTTATTCGGCTTTCGGACCGGCGGCGACCAGGGCTTTGCCGGCTTCGTTGGTCTCGTACTTCTTGAAGTTCTTGACGAAGCGGGAAGCGAGGTCCTTGGCTTTGGCCTCCCACTGGGCGGCGTCGGCATAGGTGTCGCGAGGGTCGAGGATCTTGGTGTCCACGCCCGGGAGTTCGGTGGGAACTTCAAAGTTGAAGTAAGGGATGGTCTTGGTCGGGGCCTTGTCGATGCTGCCGTTGAGGATGGCGTCGATGATGCCGCGGGTGTCACGGATGGAGATACGTTTGCCCGTTCCGTTCCAGCCGGTGTTGACGAGGTAGGCCTTGGCGCCGCTCTTTTCCATCTTCTTCACCAGTTCCTCGGCATACTTGGTCGGATGCAGTTCGAGGAAGGCCTGGCCGAAGCAGGCGGAGAAGGTCGGGGTGGGCTCGGTGATGCCGCGCTCGGTGCCGGCGAGCTTCGCGGTGAAGCCGGAGAGGAAGTAGTACTTCGTCTGCTCAGGCGTCAGGACGGAGACCGGGGGCAGCACGCCGAAGGCGTCGGCGGAGAG